>NZ_AWUH01000025.1:0-15096 GCF_000689175.1 Wolbachia endosymbiont of Glossina morsitans morsitans
ATCTCTCGTATTTTTCTGCGTGAATCATGATTATTTACAAAAAATTGAGCGGTGCTGAGCCTCAAATTGATTGCCTTGGAGCAAGCAAGGGGTGAAGCGAGCATTTGTTTGAGCAGGCGTCCACCAGAAGCTGTAACTGTATGATCAATAACTGAAATTAGTGAACCTTTCTTTTCACCAAATTGAGTTGAAAACAACTCAAGATTTCTCCTTGCTGAAGCATCAATAAGCATGAAATTTTGTTGCTTATGGGTTTTTGGGAATTCAAGCCTTGGAATGGAGCCCCTTTGCGTTACTCTGACATATTCAAGCAGTGCACCACACGCCATGATTTCTACTTTGCTGAAATTTCCTATACTCCCAAGTTCCCTGATTTTATAAAACTCGCATAATGTTCTGTGAGATTTACTATACTCAAAAAAGCTCTGTGCGTGTTGCGTAATTAATATTTTATAATTTTTTAAAATCGATCTAATTTTTTCATCCTCAGTGAATTTTTCAGAAATTAATAATTCTCTTGGTGATATACGCAATAAATCACTATCTAGAGCTTTCAAACTCGTTAAAGTGTGAAAAAATTTTCCCGTCGATAATTCAAGCCAACTAATAGCATATTCGTCATTTTGTTCAACTATGGATGCGAGATAATTATTGCTTTTATCCTCCAGTAGTGAATCTTCTATAATTGTACCTGGAGTTACAACTCGCACTACATCACGTTTTACTATGGATTTATAGCCCCTCTTTTTTGCTTCATCAGCAGTTTCTAATTGATCACAGATTGCTACTTTGAATCCTAAATCTATTAGCTTGTGCAGGTAAGATTCACTACTGTGTGCTGGCACTCCACACATTGGTATTTCTTGCCCACACGAATTACCTCTCTTAGTGAGCACTATATTCAGCAATTTCGCAGCTTTAATAGCATCATCGAAAAACAATTCATAAAAATCTCCTAGCCTATAAAATAGCAGATGATCTTTGTATTGAGCTTTCAGGTTCAAATACTGCTCCATCACAGGGGTGTTTTTTTCTTTTACGAAGCTCATAATATTTTTTAATATATTGTATTGATAAACGTTTATTATAGATTATATTGCACATGTGAATAACATAAATTTTAAATAGGTGTATAGAGGGGAAAATTTAAAACAATTAAATTTCTTGGATCCAAGTAGTCAGAACACTTGGATGACATAAAGAGTAGGAGTATTTGATGAACAAAAAAACAAAAACGCAGTTGTCATTCCAGCGCGTGACGCTGGAATCCAGAATATCCTAATTACAAGGTTTATTATTTAGTTTGAAAAATACTATAGCTTTTTCTATGTAAGTTGTGGCCCCTTTTTACCATTTGCGACAGTTGTATCATCAACAGATATTTCAGAGCTAACAGTGCTAATAGTTTTTTCTATCGCTTTAGCCTCTTCATAGTCATGACTCAAAAAATACATGGCCAGTCCAATAGCTATACTAGCAACAAGAGAAGATGCTATCATTACACCTAGTATCATACCACCAGAAAGACTTACTGCAACACACACACCAGCTCCAAGTACAACACCAAGAAAACCACCAATTATTACGCCAGGCACCAAACTGCCTACCATAGCGCTTTCTTTTTTCGTATTAGCTTGTTTTTTCATACTTTTAATAAGCACTTCTTTTGTTTTTCCTTGAGCTAAATCTGAAGGAACTTTATTATCCGCGTTTTGTATCAAAGGATTTGCACTATATGTAACAAGCAGGGTGGTTATTTCTTCAGTTTTATTACCTATAACTGCATGATGTAGTAATGTATTTCCCTCTTCATCTTTAAAGTTTATATGAGTACGAAATTCTTCATCTAGATTTCTTATTGGGTTGTTTTTGTCATATATCCTAGGTTGTATTGCTCCATCTAAGTATTGTATTACTTGTTCTAGTGATTGCTCGCCAGGATTTTGTATAAAATGAAGCAGAATTTCGTGTACTATCGCTTCCTTTGTAGTTTGTGGGCATTGTAAAGCGTAATTAAATGTCTGTGTAGTAATAACTTCTTCTTTTCTTTTTTTAAGAACAACCCTTAAATCTTCAATCGCCTTTTCACCATCTTTTATTCCAAGAATTATTGAATCCAAATTATTTATCATGCTATCCTCCTTGGTTTGATTGCATTACTCATTAATAAATAATATAATAAATCCTGCTAAAAGTCAAGCAATTAATTAATAAGTTAATATAATCCTCCAAAAGGAGCTCCTTACTTTTTGTTCAGCATGTCCATTGGATCAGACTCTTTAAGCTTGCTGTTTGCTGAATTTATTCATCACAATAGCTACAATGTGCTATCGAAGTTCTCTGTAATCTTAGTTGGTTCTTCTAGAATATTCAAAATATCAGTTGCACAATAAACCCGATCTCTCTTTCCTTGAGAAGTTTGTGAAACGACGCCTAAATCTTCAAGCTTTACGATTGCTCTTTTGGCTGTTGTAAATACGACACCTAAGTTTTCAACCACTTTCCTTATAGTAAAGCAAGGGTTTAAAGACTATTCACTAAATCATTGTCCCATCCAAATTTTGGTGGCAAGGGGCTTGGTATAAATGCCTGATAACCAGCGAATACTTTGCCTGATGGTGATCCTTTAATATACATTCATTCAACCTAGCACACTATTTTTATAGTATATATTATTTTCAAATAAAGTCAAAAATGAAAATAAGGCTTTATCTTATTTGCGTGCATGAAAATAAGAAACTCTCTTATTATTGATTTTGCTCAAAACGAAAATAGAAGAAGCTGCTGAACTTTATATATCCTGTTTTTCTGGAGAACTGCTATAAAACTTCTGAGTGAAGTCACTTAATTTTTACACATCTATTGTAGAGTAAGAAGAACCGAATTTGAAACAAAAATGCTAACTGATGCTTGGACTTTACTGACACTTACACTACTTGAAACTATACTTAGTGTAGACAATTTAATCTTTATTTCTCTAGCAATAGATAAGGTACCAAATGCGCTGAGAGAAAGAGTGCGCCTTATGGGCCTTGGATTAGCACTATTAATGCGTTTTGTAATACTATTTTTTACATCATCTATATTATCAATGCAAAAACCTATATTTCACACTGCATCAGCAAGGGATTTACTTATGATCGCAGGGGGATTATTCCTTATTGTTAAGAGCTCTATGGAGTTACGGGATGACATCTTTGTATGTAAGAAAAATAAAAAGAAAGCAAACGTTAAATCAAAATTTTTTTTAGTTGTGCTACAAATTATATTAATAGATTTAGTTTTTTCGGTTGATTCGATATTAACTGCTATAGCACTAACTTATAACATGGTAATAATTGCTACAGCATTTACATCTTCCATGCTAGCAATGCTGTTTTTATCAAGTTATACCGCCCAGTTAATCAAATCTAACCCAGGGTTAAAAATAATCGCCATTTTATTTGTTTTACTTGTCGGTGTGTACCTCATACTTCATGGATTTCATATAGAATTACCAAAAGGATATTTGTATTCTTCATTTATGTTTGCACTGCTTGTGGAAATTATAAGCAAAATAAAGAAAATTAACCGTCATACCGCGATTCATTCGCGGTATCTCTAGATCCAGCTAACAAGCAGCGGGATCTTTTTGATTTACTCCCACTCAATAGTTGCGGGTGGTTTAGAAGTGATATCATAAACAACTCTATTTACTCCGGGAACATTATTAACAATTATACTGCCAACATTGCGTAAAAAATCCCAAAATACTAGCAAGTGTTGATCCTTATCTTCAAATGGAAATGCATCGGCTGTCATACCATCAGATGATGTTACAGCCCTTAAAGCACAAACATATCCATACGTACGACCATCTCCCATAACGCCTACAGTTTTTATTGGTAATAATACAGCAAAAGCTTGCCATATCTTACCATATAGATCGTAATTTTTCATCGTATTAATATATATTTCATCTACTTCTTGCAATATTTGCACCTTTTCTTTATCGACTTCACTTATAATCCTCACTGCAAGTCCGGGTCCAGGAAATGGATGTTGAAATATTATCTCGTCTGAAAGCCCAATTTCTTTTCCAAGTAGCCTTACCTCATCTTTAAAGAGGTAACGTAAAGGCTCCACTAACTTCAGATTCATCTTTTCTGGCAACCCACCAACATTATGGTGAGACTTAATTGTACTAGTGTTGTCTGAGGCATGCCCTGACTCAACTACATCAGAGTAGATGGTACCTTGCATCAAAAAATCCACATCACCTATTTTTTTTGCTTCTTCTTCAAACACTTCAATAAAAGTGTTACCGATAATTTTTCGCTTTTCTTCTGGATCAGTTATTCCCTTCAACCTACTCAAAAATAAATTTGATTTATCAACGTAATTTATCGGAATCTCTTTCAACATAGCGATGATTTGGTTCTTGCGTAACAACCCAGTATCGATAAAAATACAGTTCAATTGTTTTCCTATAGCTTTATGTGTGAGAGCCGCTGCAACGCTTGAATCAACCCCACCACTTACTGCAGCGATTACTTTTTTCTCTCCTACTACATTTTTGATTTTTTCCTTTTGCTCCTCAATAAACGACTTCATTGTCCAGTCTCTTTTGCAATTTGCAATATCCAAGAAGTTAGAGAGCAATTTACTGCCATTTGTTGTGGGCTTAACCTCAGGATGGAACTGAGTACAGTAAATCTTCCGCTGTTCGTTGACAATCATTGCAATTGTTTGATTTATCACACCTGATGCGATAACAGTAAATCCCTGTGGTATAGTATCAACACTGTCCGCATGGTTCATTAATACATCCACTTCAGAATTAACATCCCAGGTATCCTTTACAATGGGGGATTCTTTTAGTATCTTGATTTTAGTTCTACCAAACTCCTGTTTGAAACTCTCTTTTACTTTTGCTCCAAAATAATGACAAATGAATTGCTGTCCATAGCATATTCCAAGTATTCCAAGAACGCTTGTTGCCTCATTAAGTTTTATAATTTCATGTACTACTCTACTTGTTTCAGAACAATCATCATTTACAGATTGTGGTCCTCCAGAGAGAATAAACCCATTGAATTTTGATATTGTTTCAAAACTGATGTTGCTTGGAAATATCTCACAATAAACACCCATTCCTCTTACTTGTCTTGCGATAAGCTGTGTAAACTGTGAACCAAAATCAATAATGGCAATTGCTGACAATTTGCTCCTCCATATTATTTAAAATGATATCTGATAATAAAGAAAATAATGGAGTAAGTAAACCAAGACCTGTTTAAAAGCTTTAACGCGTACAGAGAAGATAAATAAATAGCTTCAATTTTATGATAAGAGGGCTGGCGGAGTTTGTCAAGGAAGTTTTTTCGTTTCTATTCCCAATAAAAGTGCGTTATATGGTTATGCAAGAAGTCTATTTACCCATTTGCTTAACTTTCTATCTACTTTTTCTGAGTAAGGCCGCTATTGGCATGACAGACATTCATCGTAGTCAATATCTGTTTTTTGTTGCAATATTTCACTTTTTTTGAATATGTCATCCGAGACCTTATCGGCTCTCTGCATTGATTGTGATCTGCAGTAATATAAGCTCTTCAATCCTTTTTTCCAAGCAAGCATGTGTATTTTGTGCAAGTAACGTTTATGTACGTTGGCAGGTAAGAACAGATTTACTGATTGAGATTGACAAATATACGAAGTTCTATTACTTGCATATTCTATAATCCATCTTTGGTCGAGCTCGTACGCTGTTTTAAACGTCAATTTTTCATGCTCACTAAGAAAATCTAAATGCTGAACGGAACCCTCGTTTGTTGAAATTGAAGACCATATTTTATCATTGTCTTGATTTTTTTCTGCTAATAGTTTTTGCAAGAATTTATTTCGCACTACAAATGAACCTGTAAGTGTCTTTTGTATGAATACGTTTGCTGCGTATGGTTCTATTCCAGGGGAGGTATTACCTGCAATAATGGAGATCGAGGCAGTAGGAGCAATAGCGAGTTTGTGTGTAAACCTTTCCATTAGATCAACTTCTTTGGTATCAGAACATGCTCCCTTTTCTTCTGCTAATTTTTTAGAAACTATATCTGCTTGCTCGCGTAAATATTTAAATATTTTTTTATTCCATTGTTGTGCTGTTACTGATTCAAAAGGAACCATTTTGCTTTGTAAAAATGAATGAAAGCCCATCACACCAAGACCAATACTGCGTTCTCTTATTGCAGAATATTTTGCTCGCTGCATTTCATTCGGTGCTTTATTTATGAAATCTTCCAATATATTATCAAGAAAGCGCATTATATCTTCTATGAAGAGTTTATTGTCTTTCCATTCTTCGTAGTACTCAAGGTTTACGGATGATAGACAACACACAGCAGTGCGTGACTTATTCAGGTGATCATAACCTGTGGTTAAAGTTATTTCACTGCATAGATTTGACATCTTGATGTCTAAGTTGAGCTTTTTGTAAGATTCTGGCTTATTGTTATTTGTTGCATCAAGGAAAATAATGTAAGGTTCTCCAGTTTCAACTCTTGCTGTTAATATTTTGATCCATATATCCCGCGCTTTTACAGTTGAAATAACCTTATTGTTGTGAGGGCTTATTAAATTCCATTCTTGATCATTCTCAACAGCCTGCATAAATTTATCTGTTACTATTACAGCATGATGTATATTTAACGCTTTGCGATTTGGGTCACCGCCTGTTGGCTTGCGTAAATCCAGAAACTCTTCTATCTCCGGATGAGATACAGGAAGATAAACTGCTGAACTTCCTCGCCTTAAGGATCCCTGACTAATTGCAAGTGTTAGAGCATTTTGCACTACAATAAATGGAACAATTCCTGATGTTTTGCCGCTACCCTTTACGCTTTCGCCTATTGAGCGTAAATTTCCCCAATAACTACCTATTCCACCACCACGTGCAGCAAGCCAAACATTTTCATTCCATAGATCAACTATTCCCTGCAAGCTGTCTTCGGTTTCATTAAGAAAGCAAGAGATAGGTAACCCTCTCTTAGTGCCACCATTGCTGAGTATTGGTGTTGAAGGCATGAACCACAAGTTGCTCATGTAGTCATAAAGACGCTGCGAATGTTCTTTATTATCAGAATAGTAATTAGCAATACGTGCAAAGAGGTCTTGATAACTTTCATTTTCTATTAAATACCTGTCTGATAGAACTGCTTTTCCAAAGTCGGTTAATTTGCTGTCCTTTGCGTAATTAATGGTAATGTTATTCATAAAATTCCTTTTATTCTTTTATTATATATAGATACTTAAAAGTCATTTTGAGCGATTTTTAAGTTAGGTTTTTCGGATTTTCTTGTTGATGCTGTAATGCAAACAAGATACCGTCAACCTGACTGCCATATACTTTACAGTAACTCATATAACTTATTTGCATATTTATTTCTTTTGCAACATGTTGAACATAACTTTCTGAGTGACGAAAATAGTCTCCTTTATTTACAAAGTCAATACCTTCACCTTCCTTTCTTCTTATTAAACATACAATAACTCCTTTTTTGCTCGTAGATCTTTTTGCTAATTTCAATTCTTCTTGAAAGTCATGTAGATAATGTAGCACTTCAGCAAAGATAATTACATCATACTGCTGGTTTTTCTCTTGTTTAAGAAACTCTTTCATTTCCATATGTATTAATTCATTGTAAACAGGCTTACCTTTTATAAAGCATCCTCTTGCGATATTTAGCATTCTACTTGAAATGTCAATTCCTGTTATGTGGTTTCCAATACTATTTATTTTTAAGAAATGACCACATATTCCAGTCCCACAACCAAGGTCAAGTATATTGAGCTCAGAAGTGGAGTTGTTGAAGATTTTTGTAATTATCATGTGTACAAGTTCATGCCCTCTATATTGTTTGGCAATCAACCAATGCTCAACAAAATATTCACCTGTGTAATCAAAATATTGTCTTATGAGGTTTTTTGGCAATTCTGTAATAAGCGCTGAGTTTGTCATTTTTTTTATATAGTAAGACGCCTCCTCGTGGTCATTATCTAATTTTAGTGTCCTTGTTAAATAACTATAAGCTTTGTTAGTATTCCCTACCGCAAAATGACACCTTCCGATGTTATACCAGACTATAGGTAAATGGGGGTAAAATATGCTAATTAACCAAAATCGTAACTTTGCATCTGATATGCTACCTTTATAAAAGTGATATAAACCGATTTCAATGTTGGTGTTTAACAGGTTCTTAGATTTTTTAAGAAGCACTGTCATTTCTTTATGAAGAGTATTATATTTATTCACAATGAAGTGTTTTACTTTCTTAATATTTAATACGCCAATGAGCTTAGACATACAATTTAAAGCAACGTTTTTTATAAAAGAGAGATTACTTTTCATACGTTAGAAATACTCCGAATGTTTATTATCATTTTTAGGCAATTGATTTTAACACATTTTATCTTACAAAATATCTTTTTTATTAATTTTTACTGTATATATCAGCTTACCACATATTTCTCAGATTATGCTGTTTAGGATTGCTAGTATATTGTTGTTGATAATATAAGTAAATGTTTTGTGCAAAAAGGCGTTGACATATTATTTATTAGGTTATAACATATGAAAGATTAATTTAGTTTTTAGATGTTTGACAAGTTTTATGGTAGAGATTAATTTAATCTCAATTCAATTTTAATAATATTTAACTCTGCATATTCTGCATATAGTCGGATAAATAAATTATTAAGAGCACTTGATGGATGCCTTGGTGTTAAGAGGCGATGAAGGACGTGGCAGGCTGCGATAAGCTGTGGGGAATTGTCAACAAATTTTGATCCGCAGATTTCCGAATGGGGAAACCCAACTAGTTTAGCTAGTTATTACGTACTAAGTATGTAAAGCAAACTTGGTGAACTGAAATATCTAAGTAGCCAAAGGAAAAGAAATCAACCGAGATTCTGTTAGTAGTGACGAGCGAAAGCGGAAAAGGCTAGTGATTTAAGAATAAGAATTAGAATACTCTGGAAATAGTAACAATAGAAGGTGATAGTCCTGTATAAGTAGAAAGTTTTTAAATCCTTGAGTAAAGCGGGGCACGTAAAATCCTGTTTGAATATGGGGGGACCATCCTCCAAGCCTAAATACTCCTTAACGACCGATAGTGAACAAGTACCGTGAGGGAAAGGTGAAAAGAACCCCGGGAGGGGAGTGAAATAGAATCTGAAATCAAGTGCTTACAAACAGTTGGAGCTCTATATCAATTTATTGATATTTAGAGTGACAGCGTACCTTTTGCATAATGGGTCAGCGAGTTAATCTATGAAGCAAGCTTAAGCCGTTAGGTGTAGGCGTAGCGAAAGCAAGTCTGAATAGGGCGTTTTAGTTTTATGGATTAGACCCGAAACCAAGTGATCTAGTCATGACCAGATTGAAGGTGTGGTAAAACACGCTGGAGGATCGAACCAGTTAATGTTGCAACATTATTGGATGAGTTGTGATTAGGGGTGAAAGGCCAATCAAACTCGGAAATAGCTGGTTCTCCGCGAAATCTATTTAGGTAGAGCGTTGTATGTATGTTGTTGGGGGTAGGGCACTGGATAGACTAGGGGGATTCACCGTCTTACCAAATCTAACTAAACTCCGAATACCAACAATTAATTATACAGCAGGCACACTACGGGCGCTAAGTCCGTGGTGAAGAGGGAAACAACCCAGATCACTATCTAAGGTCCCAAAATTACAGCTAAGTGGGGAAGGAAGTAGAAAAACCATTACAGCTAGGAGGTTGGCTTGGAAGCAGCCATCCTTTAAAGAAAGCGTAACAGCTCACTCGTCTAAATAAGTTTTTCTGCGCCGAAAATGTACCGGGGCTAAAGCTGTATACCGAAGATGTGAGTGCTTATTGATTTCGATCAATAGGCGCGGTAGCGGAGCGTTCCGTAAGTCTGTGAAGGTGGTTTGTGAAAACTGCTGGAGATATCGGAAGTGAGAATGCTGACATAAGTAGCGTAAAAGAGTGTGAAAAACACTCTCACCAAAAATCTAAGGGTTCCTACGTTAAGTTAATCTGCGTAGGGTTAGTCGGTTCCTAAGGCGAGTCCGTAAAGGAGTAGTCGATGGCAATTAGGTTAATATTCCTAAACCTCTTAAGTGTGACGGGTTTCGTATTTGTATAGGTCTTATTGGATTGATCTGTGCTTAAAAGAAGCTCCAGGAAATAGCACTTATATTTATGAGGCCGTACCGCAAACCGACCCTGGTGGATGAGTAGAGTATACTAAGGTGTTGAAAGAATGATGTTGAAGGAACTCGGCAAATTATACCTGTAACTTCGGAAGAAGGGTAACCTGCTTTTAGGCAACTATGGGTAGGTGGCACAAAATAGGGAGTAGCGACTGTTTACTAAAAACACAGGACTCTGCAAACACGTAAGTGGAAGTATAGGGTCTGACGCCTGCCCGGTGCTGGAAGGTTAATAGGAAGGGTGCAAGCTCCGAATTGAAGCCCCAGTAAACGGCGGCCGTAACACTGACGGTCCTAAGGTAGCGAAATTCCTTGTCGGGTAAGTTCCGACCCGCACGAATGGCGTAACGATTTCTCCACTGTCTCCAACATCACTTCAGCGAAATTGAATTCCCCGTGCAGATGCGGGGTACCCGCGGTTAGACGAAGAGACCCCGTGCACCTTTACTATAGCTTTACATTGCTATTAAAAGTGTGATGTGCAGGATAGGTGGGAGACTTTGAAGTTATGGCGCTAGCTATAATGGAGTCAACCTTGAGATACTACCCTTTACACTTTTGATATCTAACTATGTTTCATTATCTGGAGCTAGGACATTGTATGGTGGGTAGTTTGACTGGGGCGGTCGCCTCCTAAAAAGTAACGGAGGCGTGCGAAGGTAAGCTAGAGCTGGTCGGAAATCAGCTTGATAGTGTAATGGCATAAGCTTGCCTGACTGCGAGGCTGACAAGCCAAGCAGAGACGAAAGTCGGTCATAGTGATCCGGTGATTCTGTATGGAAGGGTCATCGCTCAACGGATAAAAGGTACGCCGGGGATAACAGGCTGATGGTGTTCGAGCGTTCATAGCGACGACACCGTTTGGCACCTCGATGTCGACTCATCACATCCTGGAGCTGAAGAAGGTCCCAAGGGTTCGGCTGTTCGCCGATTAAAGTGATACGTGAGTTGGGTTTAGAACGTCGTGAGACAGTTCGGTTTCTATCTGCCGTGGGTGAAGGAAATTTGAGAAGGTCTGACTCTAGTACGAGAGGACCGAGATGGATATACCTCTGGTGTGCCAGCTGTTATGCCAATAGCATCGCTGGGTGGCTATGTATAGATGGGATAATTGCTGAAAGCATATAAGCAAGAAACCCTCTTCAAAAAAAGATTTCCCAATTAAGGCCGTGGAAGACTACCACGTTGATAGGCTAGGTGTGGAAGCATGGTAACATGTGAAGCTAACTAGTACTAATAGCCTGATTGATTTATTTGCTTTCTATATGTGTGTATGCAGTGTTAAATATTAAGTTAAAATTGTTAAGTTAGAAATTTTTATTGACTTGGTGGCTATAGCAAAAATGAACCACCCGATCTCATTTCGAACTCGGAAGTGAAACTTTTTAGCGCTGATGGTACTTGAAAAGGGAGAGTAGGTCACCGCCAAGTTTATAAAAATTTCTTTGTTAATTAGACAGTAGGTATGCTTATATTTTAACTTTCTTGTTTTGTTACTATTCTTTAAGTTTTTACTTTAACCACGATATCTTTTTTTCTTATATGTTCTTGGTCATTTTCTACATTATTTAGCATTGTTCCTACTTCCCCTAATTGGTTCCCTTTTGAAGGAGAATTACTGATTTCTGGTAATATTACATTACCTCCCACTTTTTTAAATAATTCTTCTTGTTGGCGAAATCCTGACCTCCAATCTGTTCCTGTTCCTTTAGGAAGAAATAAGAATTGATACATCTGACCAAAGCCTGTGTTATTTACCTCTTTTATATGCTCTACCATTCACCACACCCATTAACTATTTTTAAAAATTTTACCTATATTATCATAAAAAATATAGTTGTAAATACCTTAATTGAGATTTTTTTTATTTTATCTTTTTTAAGCAAATAGTTAGATCTTTTTGTAAGTTTTTATAACTTGCTTGCATAATGTTCCTATGAATTAGTATTATGTAGTAGTGCCCTATATTACTTATATTTAAAATGCTAATTTTAGCAAGCATTCGTAGTTGCCTTTTTATTTTATTTCTTTTTGCTGCTTTTCCGGTTTTTTTACTGATAGCCAGATCTACTCTAATAGTATGAATGTACTTTTCAGGTTCTCTTTCTTTTATAGCGTACAGTGATATATAAAGCCCACGATAAAGAAGACTGTTGAGTGCTAACTTATTTTTGAAAGCAGAAGAAAAATCTTTTTTTTTATACTTACTATGCGCATAATTTGTTACACCATAGTGAACGGCGCCTATTAAGGATTTTTCTTCCAGCTCTTGTTGCCATACGTGAACGAAATCCGTGTCTGCGCTTCCTTATCAAATTTTTTGGTTGAAATGTTCTCTTCATTGTTTTTATATTAATATAATTATTTATTTTAAATTGTTTTACTTTATTGTCAAATAATGGTGAACTTGTATGACATTTTCGTAGAATAAAATTTGATGCATGGAAGAATGAATTCGGTGATAGTCATACCTGTCTTACTAATCCTTTTATTTTGTTTTAGTAGGTTTCAAGAAGTAAATAAGGTTAAATCTTACCTATATCTTAGTTGTGTATTGATGCTAACTTGGTTATTAGTATTCTATAATAATTGTTTTGTAACTTTTATTTCTATAGCGTTACTTTTTTTCATGCTTGCTTTTATCTTTAAAAATAAAAGAAATAAGATAATAAAACTTTCGTTATTTGTGGCTTTGGCCATATCATTTTTTATCACTTTATTTATAATGCTGTCTATTTTTGTTCAATCCATTAGTTTTTTTAATAAAGTAGCTATTTCAGAATTCTTGTTTTGCTTGAAATGGGGCCACAATGTAGTCACTATCAATGAAGAGAAGATAGGATGTTTTGGTATAGCGCCGCTTTTAGTTGGTACATTACTTATAACTATTATAGCAATGTTAGTTGTCGTTCCGCTTGGTTTATTTTCTGCAATATATATTAGTGAATATGCAAGTGAGAAAGTGCGTTATATTGTTAATACAACTTTGCAAGTTTTGTCTGCTATTCCTACGGTTGTATATGGATATTTCGCGGTTGTGTTTTTGTCTTTCTTTATAAAGCAGGTAGCTAAATTTTTTGGTTTAAGTATACACTCAGAAAGTGCCTTAGTTGCCGGTTTATCGATTGGGATAATGATTCTTCCTTTTATTATTTCTTTACTCGAAGATGCCATAAGATCTGTTCCAAAAAGCTTGCGTTATGGCTTCATGGCACTTGGTGCAACTCCAGCGGAAACTATATGGCATATAACAATACCTTATGCAATGCCTACAATTTTAAGTGCAATTTTGTTGTCAATTTCAAGAGTGATAGGTGAAACAATGATTGTGCTAATGGCTGTGGGAATCAACGCAAATTTGACTTTTAACCCTCTTAATTCAGTTACTACCATTACCGTGCAGATCGCTACATTACTTACCGGAGATCAGGATTTCAATAGTGTACAAACTCTTGCTGCTTATGCGCTTAGTTTAGTATTGTTTATTATTACTTGGCTATTAAATGCGTTTGCGTTGTTTGTAATGAAGCGTAACTAGTAAGCGTTTTAATGTTGCAAAATTTCTATTAATAATATAAAATTTATTTTCTTTAGAAGTTCTTTTATGGAATTATAGTGTTAGGTGATAAAAATAAAGAGATGAATATAGGTAGAGCGATTAAGGTAACTCAAGCAGTTGTTGATATAAAATTTGAAGGTGAATTGCCTAAAATATTTAATGCTTTAAAAAGCAAACTAAAATATAAGAGAACCTAATAGGGAAAGAAATGCTTCCTTTTATTAAAAAGAAAAGCCCCTTCCGACTAGACCCCTTCCGCTTTCCAATGAGAAAAACCTATTGCTAGGTTATAGATAGAAGCCTTAAACCTTTCTTAGCCATTGACTGTGCGACTCTTAAAGAGCCATAATGCAGCAGAAAATGTTTCTAGGGAGCACCACGAAGAGGTGAAGGTTTCGGCACTTCTATGGGTGAACCAATTGATCCCATAGTTTCGCTCCCCAACAGAGAATACAGGAAGAAGTTTTAGTTACGGGAATAGAAGTTATAGATCTTCTTGCACCTTATCTTAAAGGAGGAAAAATTGGCTTATCTGGTGGAGCCGGTGTTGGTAAAACAGTCCTAATAATGGAATTCATTAATAATATAGCAAAAGCTCATAAAGGATTTTCTGTGTTTGCCGGGGTAGGGGAGAGAACGCGTGAAGGTAACGATCTTTATCACGAGATGATCACTTCAAATGTAATAAATATAAATGAGCATGAAAAATCTCAAGCTGTTTTGGTTTATGGTCAGATGAATGAGCCTCCTGGAGCAAGGGCTAGAGTTGCTTTAACAGCACTTACTATGGCAGAGTATTTTCGTGACCGTGAAAACCAAGATGTTCTATTTTTTGTGGATAATATCTTTAGATTTACACAAGCTGGTTCTGAAATTTCTGCTTTACTTGGAAGAATACCGTCAGTTGTTGATTATCAGCCAACCCTTACAACTGATATGCAATGCAAGAAAGAATAGCTTCAACAACTTCTGGCTCTATTACTTATGTGCAAGCTATATATGTTCCTGCGGACGATTTAACTGATCCAGCTCCAGCAACTACGTTCTCTCACCTTGATGCCACCACAGTGTTGTCAAGGCAAATAGCTGAAATGGGAATATACCCTGCTGTTGATCCACTTGATTCAACTTCTCAGTCTTTATCTGCTGAAATCATTGGTGAAGAACATTATAAGGTAGCTTCTGAGGTGAAACGTATATTGCAAACTTATAAATCACTGCAAGATATTATCGCAATACTTGGTATGGATGAGCTATCTGATTTATTTATTTATTTATTTATTACACTTATACAGAAACTCAACTAAAAAAA
>NZ_AWUH01000026.1:0-4259 GCF_000689175.1 Wolbachia endosymbiont of Glossina morsitans morsitans
AAAGGTCTTGTTGTACCAGTTATTCGGGGTGCCGATGAGATGTCATTTGCAGAAATTCAGTTGACTTTAGTTGCTCTTGGCAAAAAAGCTCGTGAGGGTAAATTACAAGTATCAGAAATGGAAGGTGCAACATTTACCATCTCAAACGGTGGAGTATACGGTTCACTCCTTTCCACTCCGATAATAAACCCTCCGCAATCTGGAATACTTGGAATGCATTCAATACAAAACAGGCCAGTTGCTGTTGGTAATGCAGTAGAAATCAGACCTATGATGTACATTGCTCTCTCTTACGATCATAGAATAGTTGACGGCAAAGGAGCAGTAACTTTCCTCGTTAAAATAAAAAATTATATAGAAGATCCAAATAGATTAGTTTTGGAACTGTAGCTCAAATGAATTGTTGTTAATCCAGTATTGCTAAAAACCTAAATGTCATTTAGTTCTGCCAGTAGTTTAGCAACTCCCGGATGATCAGGGCCATAATGTTTCTCAAAAATAGGCAAGGCCTGTTCAAGCAATTCCTCTTGTTTCTTGTGATCGCCCAAAGCGCCATAGGCAATACCAAGATTTGCCAGTAGTTTGGCAACTTGAACATGACCAGAGCCATAATGTTTCTCAAAAAACTCGTTCAAACAACTCTTTTGCTTTCTGATGATCGCCAAAAGTGCCATAAACGATACCGAGGGTTGCCAGTAATTTAACAACTTCAAAATGGTCGAGGCCGTAATGTTTCTTTCGAATTGCTAGAGCCTGTTCAAGCAACTCTTTTGCCTTCTGGGGATTACCTAAAACCCTATAAGAATTACCGAGGTTTGCCAGTGTTCTAGCAACTTCAAAATGGTCAGGCCTGTAATGTTTCTTTTTGATTGCTAAAGCCCGTTCAAGTAACTCCTTTTGTTTTTTATAGTCACCTAAATCCACATGAGAGATACCAAGGTTTGTCAGAGTAATAGCGACTTCAAAATAATCGGGGCCATAATGTTTCTCTTGAATTACTAAGGCTCGTTCAAGCAACTCTTTTGCTTTCTGAGGATCACTTAAATTCCTGTAAGCATTACCTAGATTCACTAGTGTCCTAGCAACCTCAAAATGATTAGGTTTATAATATTTCTCTTGAATTACTAAAGCTCGTTCAAGCAACTCTTTTGCCTTTTGAGGATCACCTAAAGTACCATAAACGATACCCAGGTTTGCCAGTGGTTTAACAATTTCAAAATGGTCAGAATCGTAATGTTTCTTAAAGATAACTAAAGCCCGTTCAAACAACTCTTTTGCTTTCTGAGGATCACCTAAAGCATAATGAGCGGTGCCGAGATTTGTTAGTATGGCAGGAACTTCGAAATGGTCAGGGCCATAATGTTTCTCTTTAATTGTTAAAGTCCGTTCAAGAAGCTCCTTTTGTTTATCATGATTGCCTAAAGTCCCGTAGGAACTACTTAGGTTTGTCAGTATGGCAGCAACTTCGAAATGGTCAGGGCCATAATGTTTCTCAGAAATAGGTAAAGCCCGTTCAAGCAACGTCTTTTTTTTCTTGTGATCACCTAAATCCCCGCAAGCGATACCGAGGTTTGTCAGTGCCGTGGCGACTATAAAATGATCAGATCCATAATGTTTTCTAAAGATAGGTAAAACCCGTTCAAGCGACTCCTTTTGTCTTCTAGGATTACCCAAGTATAGCCTTTCTTATAATAGTCCGAATGCGATAAAATATGTGTTTATGGCTATAGCAGGCCAGTAGCATATTACGGTCTGTTCGGATTATTGTAAAAGAGCTATAATATTCTTCGAAGAGCGATGTGTATTGCAGTGCTTAGCTTGAACCAAGATAATTCTCGATTTGTTCTTCTGATCTTTATACTCAAAAAAAATATCATCAAAGGCTCCAAAACCTTCTATGTTTGATGCTAACCAAAAGTCAATTTTACTACTTAACCCATGAAGTAGATACAGCATTAATAATTTTACTTCATACTTGCGACCATGATCACCTGTTGATGTGCCATCCCTCTTCTTAAATGTACGATTACTAAGTACTTCAGACTGTTTGTTTTCTACATTCATACCCTACTAAACCTACGAATAACTTCTTTCTATAAAAAATTAAAGTCACCGAGTGCCTAAGATAATGCAACAGATTCTTTAACATTGTAATAACAGTGCCGAACAGGGTCAATTTTGTTTGCTGTCTTAAGCATAAAGATTCCCCGAATCTAATATGTCATTGCTGTAGGCTGCATTTAGTAATATAATCTCATATTAAATAAGACTTTACTTAAGTTTATGCTAGATTCTCCGCTAATTTTGACAGCCATTCTTATATTTTTTATTTTTACGTTGTCATTCTTTTTTATAAGAAAGATATTTGGATCAACAAACAAGAAGATAATAAAATCCTTTAGTAAAATTGTTCAGCAAATAAATGCATTAGAAACAGAAATGCAGAGCTTATCTGATGAGGAGCTTGCTGGTAAAACTGAAGAATTCAATCGAGAATTGAAAAATGGGAAAACGTTAAATGATCTTCTCGTACCTGCATTTGCAGTTGTGCGTGAAGCCTCTCGAAGGTTTCTTAACATGAGGCACTTTGATGTTCAACTGATTGGTGGAATGGTGCTCCACAATGGCATGATATCAGAAATGAAAACAGGAGAGGGAAAGACACTCGTTGCAACTTTAGCAGCATATCTAAATTCCTTAGAAGGGAAAGGCGTGCACGTCGTAACTGTTAACGATTATCTTGCAAAACGAGACACAGAGTGGATGAGCAAATTATATAATTCTCTTGGGGTTTCTGTTGCGTTTATTACGAATAACTTGACAGACGAAGAGAGGAGAGAGGCTTACAGTGCAGATATCGTGTATTCCACAAATAACGAGCTTGCCTTTGATTACCTGCGAGATAATATGAAATTTTCTCAAGAAGACATGGTTCAGAGAGGCTTTCACTACGGAATAGTTGATGAAGTGGACTCAATACTCATTGATGAAGCTCGCACTCCGCTTATTATTTCTGGCCCTGTTGAGGAAAACAATCAGATATATAAGCATATCAATAAAATAGTAACCAAATTAGTTGACTATGATTATGAAGTAGATGAAAAAGGTAGAACGGTATTCTTGACTGAAGATGGTATTTCACGAGTGGAGGAACTACTGAGGTCATACAATCTCATTCCTGAAAATTCCTCGCTCTATGATACTGACAGCATGATAATGACTCATTATATAGACCAAGCATTACGTGCACATAAGCTGTTTACTGCTGATAAAGATTATATAGTAAAGGATGGCAAGGTAGTGATTATTGATGAATTTACTGGGCGTATGATGGAGGGCAGGAGATATTCCGATGGTCTTCATCAGGCACTTGAAGCGAAGGAGAATCTTGAAATTCAGCATGAAAACCAAACTTTAGCATCGGTTACATTTCAGAATTACTTTCGTATGTACAATAAACTCTCCGGAATGACTGGAACAGCAGCAACAGAGGCAGAAGAGTTTCGTGATATATACAGATTAAATGTAGTAAAAATTCCAACCAATGTACCTGTAAAAAGAGTTGATATTGATGATGAAATTTACGGTACAGAAAAGGAAAAATTTAATGCTGTGTTGAAGTTTATAGAAGAATGCCACAAACACCTTCAACCGGTCCTTGTTGGCACGGTGAGCATCGAAAACTCTGAGAAGCTTTCTGCGCTTTTGCAAAGCCATTCTCTTAAGCATTCAGTATTGAATGCTCGTTATCATGAACAAGAGGCGTACATAATAGCGCAAGCTGGGGTGCCAGGTAGTGTCACTATAGCAACTAACATGGCAGGGCGTGGAACTGATATTCAGCTTGGTGGAAATGCTGAAATGATCGCAAAGGTAGAGCTCAAGAAAATAAAAAATGCTGATGAAAGAGAAAAAAAATATCAAGAAATAGTTGAAAGAGTAAAAAAAGATAAGGAAATTGCTATAAAAGCAGGTGGTTTATGTGTGGTTGGAACCGAAAGACATGAAAGCAGGAGAATAGATGATCAATTACGCGGCCGTTCTGGTCGTCAGGGGGATCCTGGACTTTCTAAGTTCTTTTTATCGCTCGAAGATGACCTAATGAGAATATTTGGTTCTGATAGAATGAGAAGCTTTTTACAAAAAGTAGGGTTAAAGAATAACGAAGCTATTCATCATCCATGGATCAATAAGGCACTCGAGAAAGCGCAAAAGAAAGTTGAAGCTAGAAACTATGACGTGCGGAAATCTCTACTTAA
>NZ_AWUH01000026.1:4269-10291 GCF_000689175.1 Wolbachia endosymbiont of Glossina morsitans morsitans
GCAACTCTTTTGCCTTTTGAGGATCACCTAAAGTACCATAAACGATACCCAGGTTTGCCAGTGGTTTAACAATTTCAAAATGGTCAGAATCGTAATGTTTCTTAAAGATAACTAAAGCCCGTTCAAACAACTCTTTTGCTTTCTGAGGATCACCTAAACCATAATGAGCGGTGCCGAGATTTGTTAGTATGGCAGTAACTTCGAAATGGTCATGGCCATAATGTTTCTCAGAAATAGGTAAAGCCCGTTCAAGCAACTCCTTTTTTTTCTTGTGATCACCTAAATCTCCATAAGCATTACCTAGATTTATCAGTGTTTTAACAACTCCAGAATGACCAAAGCTATAATGTTTCTCTTGAATTATTAAAGCTCGTGCAAGCAGCGTTTTTGCTTTCTTGGGATCGCCTAAAACTATGTAAACGCCACCTAAGTTTGTCAGTAGTTTAGCAACTATAAAATGATCAGGGCCATAATGTTTTCTAAAGATAGGTAAAACCCGTTCAAGCGACTCCTTTTGTCTTCTAGGATTACCCAAGTAATAATATTCATCACTCATTCGTATTAACAAATCCACAAGGTAATCCTTCTCTATTGTTTGCTTTTCTAAAGGATTTTTTCCTAGCCAATCATCTATATGTGATAAGAACGTTTCTAAATGTGGTAACAACTGTCGTTTCTTAGCATAATCTTCTAACTTGTCACTGTCGTCAGGGAAGCTTTCTTTTAATAATTGAAAAACGGTTTTTATATCTTTTTTAATTTTTCCACTTTCCTTTGACTTTAGCCTAATTACATCTTGTACTAAACAGTGAATAGAAACACTACTACTCTGCTCATTGGACACTAGCATCGAATATCTCAATAATATACCTAATACTTCTTCAAAAGGTTTTTCTTCAGAATTGTTCTCTACAATCTCAGGAAATATTCTTAACAAATCTTTAGGAATATCATTGTCTAAATATGCACAAGCTACTAACAGCTTGCTTGCTAGTTTAGACTCATTACGAATTACGTCCATTGTAATATCCCAAGTAATAAACACAGGCTCATGGTTAGAATCCTTAGGTAGTGTTTTATGAGATAATAAATAAAGCTTCCTTTCTGCATAAATTTCTAAGTAACGTGAGATAGTCATTTTGTTTTCTTTAATGTAAGCGCAAGCCTGAGCTAATGCCAAAGGTAATCTACCTAACTTTTCTGCCAATATACCTATATTTGGCCTATCGCTTTCTGAAACCTGGCCTAGAATTTTCTTAACATATAATTCTGATTCTGGGGGAGTAAAAACGTCTACACCTATACTCCCTTGTGGCCATTCAGTATTACGAGACGTAAGTATTATTTTGCCGCCTTTTGTAGGTCTGAGCTTAGAAATGACTTCATAATTTGATACATTATCATAAATCAACAACCAGCCTTCACGTTTAGAATCTTCTAGCCAGTTTTTCACATAATAAGCTCGCCGTGCAATAGAAATGTTGTCTTCATCGTGAACAATGTTTAATTTTCTTCCTAAATTAACATATTCACTGAGTAGTTGATCTTCATCTTTTGCATTAAACCAACATATTGCCTTGTATTCTTTCCCATGTTTTTGAATAAAATCTAGCACTGACTGTGTTTTACCTACTCCACCTAACCCGTACAAAGCAGTTAATATAACTGGCTCATTTTTTGTCTTTAGATGATTTACTATTTCTTCATTGAGATATTGTCGTTAAATGAAATTTCCACTAGCTATTTTAGGTGGAATGTTCCACCGTTCAAATAGATCTTCTCTAGGTTTGAGACTATAAAGATGTTCTATAACTGATATTTTGTATATATTCCCTATTTCTTTCTTAATAATATCATCTAATTTTGAATGATTATGTTCATCAACTACAAACCTTATTCTAAGTAAAAAATCTTCTATTTCATCGTCACTACCACAACTGATGTTCAGTAGTATTTTTTCAGTATGATTTTTTATTTTGTAGCACGTCCCTTTTTGACCTTCATAAATATTTAAAGTGTTATCATTTGTTAACTTTGACTCTTCCAGATACTTCTCTAATGTTTCTACGCTTCCTTGCTTCTCTGTACCTTTTTTTAGGTTCACATTAGTATGAATGACAAGCGTAATATCACTGTTCTAACACTCAGGGTTTTGCTTAATCTCAGGATGAGATTCAAAATATTTGTTTAACCCGAAATCTTCTTTCTGTTGCTTTCTATCATTTCCATCAATAAACAAATCTCCAAAAGTAATATTCTTCGAAGAGCGATGTGTATTGCAGTGCTTAGCTTGTCTATTTCATCGTCACTACCACAACTGATGTTCAGTAGTATTTTTTCAGTATGATTTTTTATTTTGTAGCACGTCCCTTTTTGACCTTCATAAATATTTAAAGTGTTATCATTTGTTAACTTTGACTCTTCCAGATACTTCTCTAATGTTTCTACGCTTCCTTGCTTCTCTGTACCTTTTTTTAGGTTCACATTGACATTAGTATGAATGACAAGCGTAATATCACTGTTCTTACACTCAGGGTTTTGCTTAATCTCAGGATGAGATTCAAAATATTTGTTTAACCCGAAATCTTCTTTCTGTTGCTTTCTATCATTTCCATCAATAAACAAATCTCCAAAAGTAATATTCTTCGAAGAGCGATGTGTATTGCAGTGCTTAGCTTGCACCAAGATAATTCTCGATTTGTTCTTCTGATCTTTATACTCAAAAAAAAATATCATCAAAGGCTCCAAAACCTTCTATGTTTGATGCTAACCAAAAGTCAATTTTACTACTTAACCCATGAAGTAGATACAGCATTAATAATTTTACTTCATACTTGCGACCATGATCACCTGTTGATGTGCCATCTCTCTTCTTAAATGTACGATTACTGAGTACTTCAGACTGTTTGTTTTCTACATTCATACCCTACTAAATCTACGAATAACTTCTTTCTATAAAAAATTAAAGTCACCAAGTGCCTAAGATAATGCAACAGATTCTTTAACATTGTAATAACAGTGCCGAACAGGGTCAATTTTGTTTGCTGCCTTAAGCATAAAGATTCCCCGAATCTAATATGTCATTGCTGTAGGCTGCATTTAGTAATATAATCTCATATTAAATAAGACTTTACTTAAGTTTATGCTAGATTCTCCGCTAATTTTGACAGCCATTCTTATATTTTTTATTTTTACGTTGTCATTCTTTTTTATAAGAAAGATATTTGGATCAACAAACAAGAAGATAATAAAATCCTTTAGTAAAATTGTTCAGCAAATAAATGCATTAGAAACAGAAATGCAGAGCTTATCTGATGAGGAGCTTGCTGGTAAAACTGAAGAATTCAATCGAGAATTGAAAAATGGGAAAACGTTAAATGATCTTCTCGTACCTGCATTTGCAGTTGTGCGTGAAGCCTCTCGAAGGTTTCTTAACATGAGGCACTTTGATGTTCAACTGATTGGTGGAATGGTGCTCCACAATGGCATGATATCAGAAATGAAAACAGGAGAGGGAAAGACACTCGTTGCAACTTTAGCAGCATATCTAAATTCCTTAGAAGGGAAAGGCGTGCACGTCGTAACTGTTAACGATTATCTTGCAAAACGAGACACAGAGTGGATGAGCAAATTATATAATTCTCTTGGGGTTTCTGTTGCGTTTATTACGAATAACTTGACAGACGAAGAGAGGAGAGAGGCTTACAGTGCAGATATCGTGTATTCCACAAATAACGAGCTTGCCTTTGATTACCTGCGAGATAATATGAAATTTTCTCAAGAAGACATGGTTCAGAGAGGCTTTCACTACGGAATAGTTGATGAAGTGGACTCAATACTCATTGATGAAGCTCGCACTCCGCTTATTATTTCTGGCCCTGTTGAGGAAAACAATCAGATATATAAGCATATCAATAAAATAGTAACCAAATTAGTTGACTATGATTATGAAGTAGATGAAAAAGGTAGAACGGTATTCTTGACTGAAGATGGTATTTCACGAGTGGAGGAACTACTGAGGTCATACAATCTCATTCCTGAAAATTCCTCGCTCTATGATACTGACAGCATGATAATGACTCATTATATAGACCAAGCATTACGTGCACATAAGCTGTTTACTGCTGATAAAGATTATATAGTAAAGGATGGCAAGGTAGTGATTATTGATGAATTTACTGGGCGTATGATGGAGGGCAGGAGATATTCCGATGGTCTTCATCAGGCACTTGAAGCGAAGGAGAATCTTGAAATTCAGCATGAAAACCAAACTTTAGCATCGGTTACATTTCAGAATTACTTTCGTATGTACAATAAACTCTCCGGAATGACTGGAACAGCAGCAACAGAGGCAGAAGAGTTTCGTGATATATACAGATTAAATGTAGTAAAAATTCCAACCAATGTACCTGTAAAAAGAGTTGATATTGATGATGAAATTTACGGTACAGAAAAGGAAAAATTTAATGCTGTGTTGAAGTTTATAGAAGAATGCCACAAACACCTTCAACCGGTCCTTGTTGGCACGGTGAGCATCGAAAACTCTGAGAAGCTTTCTGCGCTTTTGCAAAGCCATTCTCTTAAGCATTCAGTATTGAATGCTCGTTATCATGAACAAGAGGCGTACATAATAGCGCAAGCTGGGGTGCCAGGTAGTGTCACTATAGCAACTAACATGGCAGGGCGTGGAACTGATATTCAGCTTGGTGGAAATGCTGAAATGATCGCAAAGGTAGAGCTCAAGAAAATAAAAAATGCTGATGAAAGAGAAAAAAAATATCAAGAAATAGTTGAAAGAGTAAAAAAAGATAAGGAAATTGCTATAAAAGCAGGTGGTTTATGTGTGGTTGGAACCGAAAGACATGAAAGCAGGAGAATAGATGATCAATTACGCGGCCGTTCTGGTCGTCAGGGGGATCCTGGACTTTCTAAGTTCTTTTTATCGCTCGAAGATGACCTAATGAGAATATTTGGTTCTGATAGAATGAGAAGCTTTTTACAAAAAGTAGGGTTAAAGAATAACGAAGCTATTCATCATCCATGGATCAATAAGGCACTCGAGAAAGCGCAAAAGAAAGTTGAAGCTAGAAACTATGACGTGCGGAAATCTCTACTTAACTTTGATGACGTAATCAATAACCAACGTAAAGTTATTTTTAAGCAGAGAAACAACATCTTAGGCAACGAAAATAATGATACATTTGAAGTGTATAGCGAAATAAATGAGAGCGTAGTAGAAGGTATAATCCAAAGTGGCTATTACGAAGATTATGTTGAAGATATAGCCAAAGAATTCCATACAAGGATTGGAATAACGCTTGATAAAGAAGACTTGGCAAAGTTTTTGAATAAACAAGAAGCTTTGAATTATATAAATGATAAGATACAAGAATTTTTTACTGAGAAAGAAAAATATTTCAACAGTCAGCACACTACAGATTTGTGGAATACGATCGTGAAGCAAATGATGATAATGACACTTGATCATTTATCGAGGGAACACCTTTCAGTTTTAGAGAGCCTAAGACAAAGCATAAGCTTACGTGCTATGGGGCAGAGAGTTCCACTGAATGAATTTAAACGCGAAGCTTTCTTGATGTTTGAGTCGATGCTTGAAAAATGGAAGGAACTCACCATTCATCGCCTAGCGCACTTTAAGTTGGCAGACAACCAAGAGATAGGCAATAGATTACATTCTGCTAGAAATAGCAGACTTCCCAAAGTCTCAAGAAACGACAAGTGCCCTTGTAATTCTGGAAAGAAGTACAAACACTGCCACGGCGCGGTTACTGTGGTGAATTAATAATTATGGTTGTACAGTTTGTTTATTTCCATCAACATTACTGCAGCTAACCTCACTTAGCTTACTGTTTAATGAATACTCTGATGACTTATGTGTAACTCCATAGGTAATACTACCAACTATCAGTGCAGATGCTACAGTAATTCCAATTATTGCTAGTGCAGGTAATGCAGTGGCATAGGCGAGTATAGCTCTTTTTACAATAATCCGAACAGACCG
>NZ_AWUH01000027.1:0-2277 GCF_000689175.1 Wolbachia endosymbiont of Glossina morsitans morsitans
ATGTATGTCAATCCTGTGGTCACAGCACTGGTAGGTGGGTAGGGAAGTGCATCGCATGTGACAATTGGGATACAATTGTTGAGGAAATAGCAGTAAAAACGGGCAAAAGAAGTATATCTGCACCAATTTTAATAAAGACGTTATCGGGTAGCGAAGTTATCACTCCAAGTCGTTTTTTAACAGGAATAGAAGAATTAGATAGAGTTTTTGGTGGGGGTATCGTTCAAGGTGCTAGCATTTTAATTGGTGGCGAACCTGGAATTGGGAAATCCACCCTTTTGCTTAGAATTGCAGCTAATGTTGTGCAACTTTCCTCTTTTGAATGTCTTTATGTATCTGGCGAGGAATCTTTAGAGCAAGTGAGTCTCAGAGCAAAGCGTCTTAAGATAAATGAACCTAAAATTAAGCTTTTATCTACAGTGTCTTTAACTGATGTAGTAGCAACAATAAAGGAAAATAAAAGTATTAAATTTTTAGTAATTGACTCTATACAAACAATGTATGATGGCAGAATTACATCAGCACCAGGAACTGTAACTCAGGTCCGCACTTGCGCACATGAATTAACCATTCTTGCGAAACAATATGGTATTTCTCTTTTAATAGTTGGTCATATAACTAAGGATGGACAAATAGCTGGACCTAAAACTTTGGAGCATATGGTGGATACGGTATTATATTTTGAAGGTGAAAATAGCAATCAATACCGCATTTTACGTACTATTAAAAATAGATTTGGCCCTGCAAATGAAATTGGTGTTTTTGAGATGTCTGAAGCAGGACTTGTGCCTGTTGATAACCCATCATCATTGTTTCTGATGGCCCATGACAGAGAAGTAGTTGGCAGCGCCGTATTTGCAGGAATTGAAGGTTCAAGACCAATTTTAATGGAAGTGCAAGCATTAATAGCAGGGACTAATATGGCAACCCCAAGAAGGGGCAGTAGTTGGGTGGGATATTAATAGATTGGCTATGATCATCGCAGTGCTAAATGCTCGTTGCAAAATGTTTTTGCATGATAAAGAGGTCTACCTAAACATTGCAGGGGGACTCAAAATACAGGAACCATCGGCTGATCTTGCTGTTGCTTCCTCCCTTATTTCAAGTGTAGTAAATTTACCGCTGCCAACTTCTTCAATAATCTGCGGTGAAGTTGCACTTTCAGGAGAAATTAGGAATGTCTCGCATGCTGATCTCAGACTAAAAGAAGCAACAAAAGTTAGGATTACAAAAAAGCAATTATGCCCAAAAATGGTAATTACTCTTCTCACGATATTGAGATAATTAAGCTTGGTCACGTAAGGGAATTAAGAGAAATTTTTAATTACAACTAAATAACGCTTCAGCAAATTCTTTGCTAGTAAACTCCCTTAAGTCCTCTATATTTTCGCCAATTCCTATAGCATGTAACTTTATCTTATAAGCTTCTGCAAGTCCAATTACCACTCCGCCCTTAGCAGTGCCATCTAACTTTGTTACGATTAGCCCGGTAACATTAACCATTTTGCTAAATGCTTCTAATTGGCTATAAGCATTTTGGCCGGTAGTTGCATCAAGAACTAAAATAACGTCATGAGGGGCAGTGTCATCCAATTTCTTTATCGTTCTATATATTTTTGATAATTCCTCCATAAGGTTCACATTATTTTGCAGCCTTCCTGCTGTGTCAATTAGAACAACATCAACGCTATCTTTCATAGCTTGACTTACAGCTCTATATGCCACACTCGCAGAATCGCTACCGTACTCTCCAGTAACGATAGAACAACCAGAGCGTTCTGCCCAAATGTTTAATTGTTCACTAGCAGCAGCTCTAAATGTATCGCATGCAACAAGCATAACGGACTTTCCCATCTCCTTATATTTATATGCGAGCTTACCTATAGTTGTGGTTTTACCATTACCGTTTACTCCGCATACCATTATTATGTGGGGTTTTTTATCCAAAACTAACGGCTGCACGACTGGATTTAATATAGCTTCTATTTCATTCACTAATTGCTGCGTGATAATATTATACTCAACTTCCTTGTCAAACTTGATGCTTGTGAGCCTATCGATAATCAACTTAGAAGTTTTATGACCAATATCCATGCTAATTAGCAATTCTTCTAGCTCATCTAAAAGCGACTGATCTAATTTTTTTTGTCCAGAAAAAATACTTTTCACCCCGTCGCTAAAGCGAGAAGAAGTTTTCAACAAGCCTTTATAAAGGTTACTAAACAAACTCAAGGGATACTCCTTTTAAGATTCAAACTTAATTACAATATAAAGAAT
>NZ_AWUH01000028.1:0-1083 GCF_000689175.1 Wolbachia endosymbiont of Glossina morsitans morsitans
TTTGTTGTAAACTCACTTTTACTCTATGGTTATACTACCTTGCTGCTATCCTGAACGGATACAGTGGGCTTATTAAATTATAGAATTACTTTAGCTATAGAATAAAGTCTAGTGTTACTTCACGCCAAATGTGGTGGTGCTGAGTAGGCAAGCCGGTTAATGGGCTACATTTATATACTGCACGCATTGCGCTATCTGCTATCGACCTGAAAAGTGGATTATTTCGATAGGAATCACTGTCTGCTACATCCGCCATAATTATCTCGCCTTGACTGGATAACAATAAGTTAATTTTTATATTAAAATTTTCTTTGTGAGCTATGCTTTCAGGAATGCTCCAGCATTTTGTGAGCTTGTCTCTTATAGAGTTAATAATTTCTGTTACAACTAATTCATCCTTTTTGCTCTCAACGCTTTTTTCGTTTCCTATTTCATTTTTTGCCCCTCTAACATCCCTTCTTAGTTTTTTCTCTACACTTTTTTTTCTTTTTGGAATTGGAATGAATTCTTTACCCTCGTTAATAATGACTTCTTCTTGCATTTCGATAATTTGCCTCGGTTGTGCTACAACAGTGTGCTCAACCAATTCTTTTTTCCTTTGTGGTATAGGAACAACTGACGTATCATTCGTTTGGGCTCTTGTTGAAGGTAACGAAAAAAGCAGAAAACAACATAAAGACAAAAAAAGAATATAATTAGAATAGAAAAAACGCATATGTTAAGCAGCTTGTTTTACTGGTTTAAAGCTAATATTGCGCATAAAGTCAATATATTTTAGTTGATGGACAACTTTGAAGTCAATAGGGAATTCCCTCAAAGTTGCAGGCAAGCGAAAGATTGTCTTCTCGACAGACAAAGAATTGTATAATGGATTAAAAGGGACCGTATGACAAAAATTATAGGAAAAGAATATACAGAACTTTTAGAGCAGTTGAAAGATCGTATTGCAACAAACCGTTATAAGGCAGCACTTGCAGTAAATAGTAGGCTTATTTTGCTTTACCACCATATTGGTACAGAGATCCTAAAACGCCAAAAAGAACATACCTGGGGAGCTAAGGTAATTGATCAATTAAGTAAGGA
>NZ_AWUH01000029.1:0-3939 GCF_000689175.1 Wolbachia endosymbiont of Glossina morsitans morsitans
ATTTTTGGACTATTTTCATACCAATTTTCGATAGCTTTATCGATGTAACGAAAAATATTTCCTCTTTTTCTAGAAATTTGTTATATTCATGGCAGTTACTAACTCTCATTTTTTGTGGCATATTTTTCCTTTAAGCGGTTAAATGGCTATTTTTATAATGAATTTTGTTCAGTAGCCACCAGATTTTTTCAGTTGCGATGCAACAGAGCCATCCCAGTGTCAAGCACTGGGATGACAGGAAAAGAGGCTATTTGGATGACATCTTTCTTCTTGGTATAAATTCTTTTATATCTCGATGTTCGTACAGCTATGCACGTTGCCGCATACTGGATGAGGTGTACTACCTCTAAGAGTATACATTATCTCACATAATAATATAATATTTCGTTCATAAATCAACGTTTTTAACATGCAGCAAGAACATTTCCGTTGTAATTAAGGTTCTTAAGATGTATATTAACGAATCTTGTTTTCAATAAATAATGAAAGTAATAATTGTCATGATAATGTTATTGTGTAGCAGTTACACAATGGCAAGCGGGAGAATAAGTCTGGTGGATAAAAAACTATCTCAAGGATATGTAGCTCCAGTGCTTACAGAAAATAGCGTTATTTTATCAGACAAGCACGGCGCTTTATATTCCTTTGATATTGATAACTCAAAGGCTATGAATTGGAAATTACACCTCTCACACAGAAAAAAAATTAGTAACATGAGCCTATTGCGTCACAGAGGAAACGTTTTCTTTATAGTGGATAACGTTCTACACACAATAGATGCAAAAACCGGCGAGATTCAGTGGGAAAAAGAATTGAGAGCTCCAGTAAGAGGGAAAGCAGCAGTAATAAACAATAAATTGGTAGTATTGACTATTGATAATTATCTGTACGTGTTTGATATAAAAGATGGCAGCTTCGTTTGGACTTATCAAAACGGCATCAATGAGGTTCGAGGTCTGTATTCCATATCGCCAGCAATTTCTAATGATAAAATAATAGCACCATTTTCAAATGGTGAGTTAATAGCTTTTAATGAAGACGGTAAAAAATTGTGGAGCCAAAAATTGGCTACAAACCTTTTGGATACACAGCTCACAGATGTAACTACTACACCGAGAGTGCTTGGCGATACTTTAATAGCTACAAATAATTCTTATATTTATGGTATTGACGTAAAATCAGGAAATATTTTATGGTCAAAGTCACTGCAAGTAAAAAGTGTATCAGACATTGAATCATATTACAGTCCTCTTATTCCTGCAGAGAAACAAAAAGAAGGCGGAAGAATTTTTATAGTTACTAAAGACGATAAAATAATTGGCCTGGATATAAAAAATGGAGAAACAGTCTGGGCATCTGATTTAATAGAAAATACGCAATTGTTTGCTCCAATTATGCATGCCCATACACTGTGGGTGACAAGCAATAAAGGTTCAATGTTTGCTTTTCCGGGATCTGAAAGTGCAGGAAAGGTAGTCAAAGTACCTGGTAATGTGTTTCACACTCCAGTGTTTACTCGCAATAAGATATATGTAACAACTGAGGGAAAAGGTGTGTATTCTTTAGAAAATAGGTTTGTTTTTTATGACTGATTATGATTTAATTGTTATAGGTGGTGGCCCAGGAGGCTATAAGTGTGCTATCGCTGCTGCAAAACTTGGATTGAAAGTTGCCTGCATAGATAAAAATAGCATTTTTGGTGGTACGTGCCTGCGGGTTGGGTGCATACCCTCCAAAGCATTGCTCCATTCTTCCTATCAGTATGCTCACACGAAAAATGATCTGTCGAAGTTTGGCATAAAAATTAAGGACGCAAGTTTCGACTTAAAAGAAATGCTAGGCTATAAGGACGCCAGAGTTCAGGAACTTGGAAAAGGTATAGAATATCTGTTTAACCTTCACAAAATCACTAAAATCAATGGGCTTGCTTCTTTTGACCAAGGTAATCTTGAAGTTTCAGTTGAAGGTAAGGTGCTGAAGACAAAAAATATAGTAATTGCAACCGGTTCTGACGTTATTTCTTTGCCAGGAATGAATATCGATGAGAAAAGTATTATTTCATCAACTGGTGCACTATCTTTAACTGAAGTACCAAAAAAACTTGTCGTAATCGGAGCCGGGGCAATAGGGCTTGAAATGTCTTCTGTATGGAGGAGGCTAGGGTCTGAAGTCACTGTAGTAGAATTTTTTGACAGAATCGCTGCAGCAATGGATGGAGAATTAAGTAAGTCTCTACTTTCTAGTCTACAAAAACAAGGAATAAAATTTTTACTTAGCACTAAAGTTGAGGAGATAAAACAAAGTAGTAACTCTTTGAGTGTGAAAGTTTGTTCTGTAAAAGATAATCAAACAAACACTATAGAGGCGGATAAGGTATTGGTGGCAGAAGGACGCAAACCATGCACTGAGAATCTTGGTATTGATGAAAAAATAGAAAAAGATAATCGCGGTTTCGTTCAAGTTAACAACAGATATGAAACTAATGTGAAAGGAATATTTGCTATTGGTGATGTGATCGGTGGAGCAATGCTTGCTCATAAAGCACAGGAAGAAGGAGTGGCAGTTGCAGAGATAATCGCTGGGCAAGTACCTCACGTTGATTATGGAATTATACCATCTGTCATTTACACTCACCCTGCGGTTTCCTCGATTGGTAAAACAGAAGAGGAACTCAAAAATGCTGGCCGTGAATACAAAGTGGGTAAGTGTCAATTTGCTGCAAACGGCAGAGCAAAAATCACTGATGATGCTGAAGGATTCGTGAAAGTGCTGACTTGTAGCAGAGCAGATACAATACTAGGTGTGCATATCATAGGAGCATACGCTGATACGCTAATCAATGAAGCAGCGGTTGCAATGGCATATGGCGCAGCAGCCGAGGATATATACAGAATTTGTCACTCTCATCCTGATATAAATGAAGCCTTTCGAGATGCGTGCATCGATGCTTTCTTTAAAAAATAATTGTGGACCTCGGTTCAATCATTGAAAAATGGTATGAGTGGCTGAGGTGCAACAGATCTTATTCACCAAACACTTTGGAATCATACATGAGGGACTTGAAGGATCTTATAAGTTTCCTAAATACTCACATTGGTGGAGAAGTAAATGTTGGTACTCTGAAAAATTTTAGCATACCTGAGTTAAGAAGTTGGCTTACCTCTCGTTACGCAAGAGGTGTAAATGCAAGATCCAACACTCGAGCACTCTCAGTAATCAGAAATTTCTTCAAGTACATAAAAACAACCACAATATAGACAATGAAGCTGTATTTTCCTTATCAAGGCCAATTCAGAGAAGAACTCTGCCCAAAGCATTATCAATACCTAATATAAAAACTTTATTGAAAGAAATGAAACTATCCGACCTGGGCGAACCTTGGGTGGTAAAAAGAGAAATTGTGATTATCGTCCTGCTATATGGTACAGGCTTAAGAATCAGTGAAGCGTTGAACCTTAGGGTTAGTGATATTAACAATGAAAGTATAATAGTAACAGGTAAAGGAGATAAACAAAGGCAGGTATTCATTCTCCCAGTAGTAAAAAAATGTATACAAGAATATGTAAAAGCCTGTCCTTACCTTGATGAAGCACAACATCTTTTTGTGGGAGTAAGAGGAAAAAAATTGGGAAGAGCTTATGTGGCTAATCGTTTGCAAAAAATAAAGAGAATGTTAAATTTACCAGAAATTTTATCTCCACATGCATTTCGCCATAGTTTTGCTACTCATTTGCTTCAGGAAGATATTGACATAAGATCAATACAACAACCGCTTGGCCACTCAAGCCTGGAAACTACTCAAGTTTACACTCACCTCAATTATCAAGATGTTTTTAATATGTATAAGAATTTTCAGCAGAGTTTGGAGAAAAAGTCAAAACCCTTGTATAGCTCTTTTTACAATAATCCGAACAGACCGTAATATGCTACTGGCCTGCT
>NZ_AWUH01000030.1:0-7410 GCF_000689175.1 Wolbachia endosymbiont of Glossina morsitans morsitans
TAAAAAATGTTATTATGTCTATCAAAAGTTTTTAAAGTAGTTTATAAAAATAAAGGATGAACATTAATGACAAAATAGGAATCTACCCTGGCACATTTGACCCTATAACTTTTGGGCATATTGACATAATCAAAAGAGCGTGTAAACTGGTCGATAAATTAATAATAGGAGTTGCAGAAAACGTTAATAAGCATACTGCCTTTGACACAAAGCTACGCACAAGCATGGCTGAAAATGAAATCAAAGGACTAGGAATTGATGCAGATGTTATGTCTTTTAATGGGTTGCTAGTGAAGTTTGCCAAAGAGCAGAATGCTTCTGTTATTATTAGAGGATTAAGGGCAGTGTCGGATTTTGATTACGAGTTTCAAATGAGTTGGGTAAATTATAAACTTCTTCCTGAAATCGAAACCATATTTCTTCCCGCTTCTGAAGATACTCAATTTATCTCATCAAGTTTTGTAAAGGAAATAGCAAGATTAGGAGAAGATGTTAGCAAATTTGTATCAAAAGGCGTTCAAAGCGAATTGATTAACCTGAATAGGATAAAAAATGGAGAATAGTGCTTGTTGTTTTTTATTTCTGGATAGGTATATTTAATATATAAAATGTTATAAGCTAAAGGAGTAGCATGTCAAAAGTGAGGGTTAATAATAGAAAAGTTTGTTGTCATGGTGATGAGAATGATGAGGGTTCTGGCCATCCATTAATATATTTAGATATGGGAGAAGAAGAGGAAATAGCCTGCCCTTATTGTGAAAAGACGTTTGTCCATGACTGTACTGTGGAAGCGGTTGGGGAGCTGACTAGGGATGAGCTCTAATGGCACTTCTGCAGACTTAGCTTATGTAAATAGCAATAAGAGGGGCAGTAAAAATGAAACTGTCCATACGGTCGAGCACTCCCCCATGGCCAGGTATCATATTTCCACTATCTTTAACACCGTAAGCTCTTTTAACAAGCGACTCAGTGAAATCGCCAAGTTGCGCTAGAATAGCAATTGCAAGGCCAATGATTGGAGAATAAAAAATTGAAAATAGACCAAAAAATATTGATCCAAAAATTGTGCACACTACTCCAGCTAAAATCGCACCAAGAAGTCCTGTCCAAGTTTTTCCAGGGCTAAGAATTGGGCAAATTTTAGCTCCACCAAAATTCTTGCCAAATAGGTAGGCAGTAACGTCAATTCCCCAAATGGTTAAGACGAACCATACTAATGCGTATTTTCCCTGTGGTAGATTATATAAATATATTAATGAGGCGCTTGGTAGTGCAATCAATAATAATGCAAAAACGTATAAAATTTTATTTCCTTGGGTTAGATTATACCATTCAAAAGAAGATAAAACCGCTATTGAAAAAATCAATAGGTAAAACGATAAATCACTAAAATATGTAGCAAAGGAAAATATGAATAATATTACTATTGAGGACAACATTCTAATTATAAAATTATTATCTACCATATTTTTTCTCTCTTTTTGTATAATCTTCTAATGCTTTACTCAAATCTTGACAAGAAAAATCAGGCCATAAAGTATCACAAAAATACAATTCAGCATAAGCTGCTTGCCATAATAAAAAGTTGCTTAACCTTTTTTCGCCGCCAGCGCGAATTAATAAATCCAATTCTGGCAAATCTTTAGTATACAGAAATTTTTCAAATTCCTCTTCTGATACATAAGCAATATTTTCTTTTATAATATTGCTTATAGCTTGTGTAATTTCTTGCTTTGCTCCGTAACTGACTGCCACAGTGAGTAATAAACCATCGTTCTTATGTGTCATTTCTTCTGCTTTTTTAATTTGATCCAATATTTTACTGGATAACAGACTTAAATTGCCAATAAAATTCAACTTAATGTTACAGTTGCAAATGAAATTGACTTTATCTTCATTAGTTAAAACAGAGTAAAATAAATCAAATAGACAGTCAGTTTCGTTTTTGGGTCTAAGCCAATTCTCCATAGAGAATGCATACAAAGTTAAGTAGGGTATGGTTAGGTCCGTACAATACTTGGCAATATCGTATGCAACTTCACTGCCCCTTTTATAACCATCAATTTTTACCTTTCCTTGATTGTTCGCCCATCTACCATTACCATCCATAATAATTGCTAAATGTTTCGGTAAAGATTCTTGATTCAACATTTAAATTTAACCTAATTTTGACTTGAGTGAAAATTTTTTGGATTTCAATGGACACCTGGAAGGTGTCAGCTACTTGCATGACAGGAAGAGAGTTACTGTAGTGACACCAATAGTTGATACTTGAATGCAAAATTGGTGTCATCCCAGTGCTCCGACACTGGGATCCAGGAAATTTGATTTCAAACAAGTGCATCAGATAGTTGTATAGTAAAGACTGGATTCCAGTGTCAAACACTGGAATGACATCATTTGCTATGTAAGCTTTCTCCATATCATTTAGTGATTCAGTATATCCTTTTCTTTGATGGACAATTCACCATCAATTTTTTTTATATTATTATCAGTAATATTTTGTATTTCCTTTTTAGCACCATGAAAATCATCTTCTGAGATTTCTTTATTTTCCTTCATTTTTTCTGTTTCTTCCATAATATCTCTACGTATATTTCTAATGGCAATCCGTGCATTTTCAGCAAACTGATGCAATAATTTCACTAATTTTTCACGGGTTTCTTGTGTTAAGTCCGGAAGAGCTATACGTATGGTATTGCCCTCAACAACAGGATTTAAATTCAAGTTGGCATTTAATATAGCATTTTTCACTTCACCGACAACATTAATATCCCAAATTTTAATTGATAGAGTTTTGTTATCTATAACCGAAACACCTGCAACCTGATTTAACTTTTGATGTCCACCATAGATATTTACAACTATACCATCAAGCAACGATGCGCTAGCTCTACCAGTGCGTACACCTTTGATATCATCATGAAAGGACTGAATAGTTTTTAGCATCCTGTCCTTTGTTTTAGTTTTTATTTCATTTAACATAAACTACCTAATGTTTACAATCTGAAACTATAGTATAAGTACCTTGACCCTTAATAATATTGACTATTTTTTCTCCCTTCAAAGAAAAAACTATAATTGGAATAGAATTCTCACGAGCAAGTGAAATTGCTGATGCATCCATAACTTTTAAATCACAAGTCAATAAATCCGCGTAAGAAAGCCTACCATACATTACAGCATCCTCATTTTTTTTCGGATCAGGGGAGTGTACACCATTTACTTGCGTACCCTTTAGAATAACATCACAGTTCATTTCAACAGCACGTAAGGCTGCAGTTGTATCTGTAGTAAAAAATGGCAATAACTCCGTCCTTAGCTTCTAAGTAACAAAGCTTGCTTAGCTCTAGCTTCTCACCAGGAACTGATGTACCATTTATAATAGCTTCCTGCACTGTGCCAATGCCTTCATATTTGGCATTTTTTAACTAATCGACGCTAGTACAGCGTTCTTGATGAGCAATTGATGCTAAATTTGAAACTAACTTTATAAATTTCTCATTCCTTGCAACAAAATCTGTTTCGCAATTGAGTTCAACCAATGCACCATAATTTTCATTCAAACACATAGCAACGGGTCCATCTGAAGCTATTCTATCAGACTTTTTGTCAGCTTTAGCAAAACCTATTGTACGTAACTTATCAACGGCTTTCTTGATGTCACCATCACATTTTTCCAATGCTTTTTTACAGTCACTTAAGCCAAGCCCTGTTCTATCACGTAATTCTCTTATATCATCTGGATTCATCTTCATTTGTTACTACCTCCCTTTCTTCTTCTTTGTAAACTTTACTACGTCTCCTTTTAGTTTGCACAATACCATCTTCTCTTTCTTGAATAAACTCATCACCCCTTATATCATCAATCTTAACTCCAGATTTTGCTAGACTAGACTCTATTCCAGCTAATATAGAGTCGGTAGCTAATTTACAATAGAGCTCTATTGACTTTCTTGAGTCATCATTTCCAGGTATTAGATAAGTAATACCATCTGGATCAGAATTAGTATCAAGTATTGCAACTATTGGAATTCCTAACTTCTTAGCCTCCTTAACCGCTATATGCTCTTTATTAGTGTCAATGATGAATAAGATATCAGGAATTGCTCCCATTTCTCTAATACCGCCAAGCGCCTTATCAAGCTTTTGCTTTTTCTTTTCAATGTTTCCCAATTCTTTCTTTGTTAAAATGCTATCCTCGTCATTTAATATTTTCTCATATTGCATCAAGGTTTTTATCGAAGAAGAAACAGTGCCCCAATTAGTAAGCATACCACCAAGCCAACGATGATTCACATAATATTGACCACAACGAATCGCTTCACTTGCAATAATATCAAAAGCTTGAAACTTCGTACCAACAAATAGAATGCGACCACCTTGAAATACAACGTCATATAAAGCCTTCATGGCCACCTGTAGCAATGGTAGTGTTTTTCGCAAATCAATTATATGTATACGATTTTCTTGATGCACCCCATATATGTATGGAGCCATTTTTGCGTTCCAGCGACTAATTTTGTGACCAAAATGTACACCAGATTCAGCTAAATCACGCACAGTGACTCTAGGCAAATTTGTCATATATCATTCCTCCAAATAGTTTATCTTCCACGGCATAACCCCAATGGCACTACTTGTACAAGCCATGTGTGAAATTAAATTATCTACATAGTAATAGAAAAGACAGCAAAGCGCAAACAAAAAATATTGACAAAGGGCAACATTTTTATTAGCTTTAAAGTTGAAACCCAAAAACGCCAAAAAGAAATTAGGGGGGTGTAGCTCAGTTGGTTAGAGCGCATGCCGGTCACGCATGAGGTCGTGAGTTCAACTCTTATCACTCCCGCCATATTAGTTTTAGCATAATTTAAAAGTCGCAACCAGTATTGAGAAATGCTTCCATCACACTTGACATGGTATGGTATTGCAATTAATACTTAAATAGATTTATTTTTTTTCGTTTTTTATTAACATTTAGGATTAAATATGTTCGTTTCTGAAGTTTTTGCAGCAGACGCAACTAGCACTGCATCAAGTATCAGCGCATCTTTTACTAGTTTTATTCCATTGATTTTAATATTTGTTATTTTATTTTCTCATTATGCGCCCACAACAAAAAAAAACTAAAAGAACATAGAAAAATGAAATATTATCTTTATCGTGCAAAAAATTGAGATAAAAGTTCTAAAGTCCGCTATATCTGAGGTTTTAAGCAAAGAAACTCAAAAAGTAGCAGCTAAACCAATGGAAAAAGCAAAATCGAAAAGAGTGATAAAAAGAATAAAAATCAACCACCAGAGGAAAGTAAAAATGGAAAAGATGATAAAGGCAAAAATGCTACATAACTTTAAAAGGAAGTTCATTTGGTGATCCATTTGTGTGCGGAATATTTGGTGTAGTAAGTAGCGGTGATTCAGTAATACCAACTTTACTAACTGGGTTACACAAATTGGACTATAGGGGATATGACTCTTCAGGTATAGCAATCATAAATAACGAAGGCGAGATAGAAGTCAAAAAATCAGAAGGTAAAGTCGAAAGGTTATGTGAAGTTGTTGATGACAGCAAGATGTCTCACAGTACAGTTGGTATAGCACATACTCGCTGGGCTACACATGGAGTCCCAGGCCTTAAAAATGCTCACCCCATTCGTACAAATAATGTTGTTGTTGCTCATAACGGCATAATTGAGAATTACAATCTGCTAAAAAAGGGTCTAGAAGAAAGGGGAATGTCATTCCATACTGACACTGACACAGAGATCATACCAAACATGCTAACCTTATATCTTGATGAAGGATTGTCGCCAGTTGATTCTCTATTTAAGTGTTTAAACAACTTACATGGCTCATTTGCCTTGGTCTTATTATTTGCAGAATATCCAGACGCCTTATTTGTTGCGAAGAGAAATTTGCCTTTAGCAATAGGCTATAACTGTAACACAGTGTTTGCTGCATCTGACTCTCAAGCTTTAAGTAAATTTGTGGAAAGAATATCGCATTTGGAAGATAATGACATTGCAGTAATAAAATCTAGTGGAGTTAGTATATACAACAATGGTACACAAGTTAAACGCAGTATAGAAAATAGTAGTCCGAGTGATTTTCTAATTAGCAAAAATGGTTACCCTAGCTTCATGTTAAAAGAGATTTTTGAGCAACCGCGTGCATTAAACAAGACAATAAATCAATTTTACAAGCAATATAAAGAGGTAATATTTGCTAATAAAAAATTGTTTTCTGAGTTGAGTTACATTACTACAGTTGGATGCGGATCATCTTATTTTGCTGGGCTAGTAGCAAAGCATTGGCTGGAAAGTGTCGCTCAAGTTCGAGTACATCTAGAAATCTCATCAGAATTTAGGTATAGCAACGTCAAGCTGGAAGAAGGCAGCATTAAGTTATTTATCTCTCAATCTGGCGGAACTGCAGATACCATAGAAGGGCTACATTATGCGAAATCACAGAAGCAAATAATCATAAGTATAACTAATACATTTAGCAGCAGCATTGAAAAGATCTCAGATATTATGTTACATACTCTTGCTGGGCAAGAAATTGGTGTTGCTTCAACAAAAACCTTTTCTGCGCATCTTGCGACTTTAGCATGCTTTGCCGTGGAGCTTGGTAAAATAAGAGGTATACTGGGTAGAGAGAGAATAAAACAGCTAAGCAGTGCTATCAATTCTATTCCCGAGTATGTTGAGCACATTTTGAATGTGATGAAAATACAACATATATCGGGCAGTATATTAGAACACAACAACGTTATTTTAATCGGCAGAGGAAGTTCATACAGAGTTGCAATGGAAGGCACATTGAAGATAAAAGAGCTTTCATACATCAATACAACTGGCATTGCAGCGGGAGAAATGAAGCACGGTTCTATTGCTTTAATAGACTCTACTGTGCGTGTTATATCAATTATCCCTTATGATGATTTATCCTTTAAAACGCTATCTAATATACAAGAGATTAGTGCAAGAAAAGGCAAAGTAATTGCCTTCAGTGATAAGCAAGGAGCGCCATTCCTAAGGGGAGTTTGCGCATATGTGGTGCAACTTCCAGACACTGATAATTTTATCTCTCCAATCATTTACAGTGTTGCTATGCAATTCCTTGCTTACTTTACTGCAGCAAAAAAAGGGTTAGATGCAGATTGTCCAAGCAATTTAGCTAAGTCTGCCACGGTTGAGTAGTCCATTTAAAGTTAAAGCTAAGCTTCTAATTAAGGTAACCAGACTAACCAGACTGACTGCAATCAGCAAAGAAAGTGTCAAATGAACTGGCATGGGAGATAGAATAACAAAAGCAGACTTGATAGGCCATATAAACAAAGCAGAACAGCCTGCAATAAAACAATACGAATTGCCAAAAAGTGTAGTAAGTGGAGAGCAAAGAGAGG
>NZ_AWUH01000031.1:0-2583 GCF_000689175.1 Wolbachia endosymbiont of Glossina morsitans morsitans
CGATAAGATATGTGTTTATGGCTATAGCAGGCCAGTAGCATATTACGGTCTGTTCGGATTATTGTAAAAAGAGCTATACCTATATTAATTTTAACGCTCAGCTCTTTCACACTTCTATATTTTCCTTCTTCTAGTTGCCGTTTCCAAACGTGGGCTCTTACCACTGCTTTCAGTAGTGCATTGTTTGTTTTCCCCTCTCGCTCTACTACTGTACATTTGTTTCCTTTCTTCTTCATTGGTATAAATTTTTCCTCTGATTCAGAACTCACCCCTATTCCATCCTCTCTCACCATTAGTCCCTTTATTAACTTTTTCACTACTTCTTTCTGTTTTCCAAAGCTTAAATTTTTCCACTCTTCCGCTTTTTTTCCCCATTTTTCATATAGCTGTTCAGCTTTCTTCATCACTTCTTTTTCTACTTCTCCGGCTACTACTGTTCGGTTTACTGATTCACAATGCTTTCCTCTTAAATGATTATTGCACACGTAATATCGGTACCTTTTATTCTCTTTTTTTGCATACGTCAGCGTCATATTTACATCACAGCTCTTGCACTTTATTATTCCCTTTAGTAGCGCCTCTTCATATCTTGCTTTTCTATATGGTTGATTCCTTATTAACTCTTGTGCTTTTTTCCACTTTTCCTCTTCTATTATCGCTTCATGCTTTCCTTCATAGTCTTTCTCATAATGCCTAATTTTTCCCATATATATTGGATTTGTTATTATTCTTCTCACCGTTGCCTTTTTAAAGATATCTGATTTTCCTTTCGTACGGTACTCTTGGCTATTTATAGCCTTTCTTATAATAGTCCGAATGCGATAAGATATGTATTTATGGCTATAGCAGGCCAGTAGCATATTACGGTCTGTTCGGATTATTGTAAAAAGAGCTATAACTCTCTCGCCAACTCTGCCATTGACTTCAGCTCCAAATATCTTTCAAATATATGCTTTACTGTTTTTGCTTCTTTCTCATTTATTATTAACTCTTTATCTTTTACATCATACCCAAATGGCAAAGTTCCGCCCATCCATAATCCTTGTTCTTTTGATGTTGCTATTTTATTTTTTACACTCTCTACGATCATCTCTCTTTCTAGTTGTGCTGCTCCTGATAATACTGTTTGTACAAATTTTCCCATTGGCGTATTATTGTCAAATATTTGTGTTACTGCTACAAAATTTACTCTATGCCTTCTAAAAAATGATGTTACTTCCATGCTGTCTTTTGTTTCTCTCGGGAGCCTATCTAGCGTATATACTACCACACAATCTACTTCTCCTGCCTTTACATCTTCAAATAATTCCTTTATCGCTGGTCTTTCTAAATTTTTCCCTGAATATCCTCCATCATCGTACCTTTTAGCCAATGCTACCCAGCCTTCTCTGCTCTTTATATATTTTTCACATGCTACTCGCTGGGCATCTAAACTATTAAACTTTTGTTCTAACTCGTCTTCATTTGATTTTCTCGTATATATCCCGCATCTTACCTCTTTTAGCATCCTTTCTCCTCTTCTCTCATTCCAAATAGGAGCGGTCCATTATAACTCATTCCCATTATTTTCCCGGCTACTGCTGATAATGACGTATAAAACTCTTCTTTATAGATTAAACCCTTATCTGTTACCATTATCGCATGCGTCTCTTCCCCTCTTTCTAATATTAGCTCTGTTCCTGCTACCGGATGTTTGTCACTACTTATTCTTTTCCCCTTCTCTAACCGATCTGCCAGATACTCTAGTCTTTTTGTCCCCTTTCTTGAAACTTCTCCATATGCTTTTTCCTGCATTCTATAAGCTAATCTTGGTATCAGATATTTCTTTGAGTATCCAGGCGCTTCTTTCCCAAACACCTTCTTCCATATTCTTCTCAACTCTACCAACGCTTTTTTCTCTAAATTCATTACTTTCTTTTCTATTTCTACACTTTTTTCCATATCTTTTAGCCTCTCACAATTTTTCAAATAACTTTTCAATTCTGTCTATTTCTTTCTTCAATATTTCAGTTACTTCTTTACTGGTTTTCGCATAATCCATCGCTGTCATTCCAAATTTATCCGCTTGCTCTATTTCTCCTCCAGCTTTCACTAAGCTCTGTGGACAAAATTTTAGAGAAGCAATACAAGAGCTATAACAAAATTGAGAAAACCCATAAAAACCTCAGCAGTCTTGTCAAATCGAGAAAAAATGCGCCTAAAGTTATTGATTTTTCCAAAGAATCATTCAATCAAATGACGTTCTTTGTAGATATGCTCATCGTAATACCTTTGTACTTTTCGATTCCGTTTGGGTGGAATAACTACTATACATCCCTTGCTTTCAAGACTTGTAACAAAAGCATTACTATCGTAGCCTTTATCAGCCACTACAGTAGAGTTATAGATATTTTCGGTTAACACTGGTGCCTGAGTAATTTCATTTCTTTGACCAGGAGTCAGAGTAAATTTAAGTGGATTTCCCAGTGCATCAACAAGCACTTGTATTTTATAGCCTTTCTTATAATAGTCCGAATGCGATAAGATATGTGTTTATGGCTATAGCAGGCCAGTAGCATATTACGGTCTGTTCGGATTATTGTA
>NZ_AWUH01000032.1:0-5037 GCF_000689175.1 Wolbachia endosymbiont of Glossina morsitans morsitans
AATTTGAGTAAAAGAAATTTCACTACCACTCACTAATCCGGCTAAAATTCAAGAATTTCAATGCTTTAGCTATTTTAAATAGAATTAAATTTATTAATATAAATAACAAATTACTATTCTTAAATTTGATCAGATTGATTGCAAAAAAAACAAGATTTTCAATAAGTTGCTTATAATCCTAATTATAGTTAGCCTTTCATAAGTAGCGATGCAACAAAGCCATCCCAGTGTCAGCTACTTTCATGACACCATTTGCTGTGCAGTTTATCTTCAAAAATGAATGTTCGTACAGCTATAGAATGAATCGCGGTATGACGTAGCTTCGCTATAGGCAACGAAGGAAATATCAACTATACTTCTTTTTACCATTGTTTATATTTCCTATTCACATATATTAATATTTTACTCACTTAAAGTAAGCTAACTACCGTTATTAATATTTTTGTAATAAAAATTGTATATGGTGCATGTAATCAAATTAAGAGGAAGATTGTGGAAATTACGCCATCAATAAAAAAAGAATTGAAGCAAAGTACTCTATATGTTTGCCTAGAAAAATGCAAAAGTGCATTTTGGTTTATCTTTTGGTTTAGTGCGGGAATCAATTTATTAATGTTATTCCTACCACTTTATACCTCTCAAGTGCTTGATCGGGTGATATCGAGCGAAAGTGTATCAACACTAACTATGCTGACAATTATCACTTTATCTGCATTTGCATGTTCTGCAATGCTTGAAACTTGTCGATATTTAGCCATGGCAAAAATAGGTGATTGGATCGATAAAACTGCAACACCAGATCTGATAGTAAGGTCAATCAGGCTAACGTCAGTGCAGAGCTCAACTTCAAGTGGTGAAGCAATACGAGATCTCGGAGTGGTAAAAAATTTCATTACAGGAAATGGTATATTCTCACTGTTTGATACTCCATGGTCGTTAATTTACCTTGTTGTGATTTTCATGATACATACCTCCACGGGGTTTATAGCTATTACTGGAATTATTATATTAGTCTCTATGGCAATATGGAATGAACTTGCCACTAAACGAATATTACAAGAAACCAACGAAGAAACTATACGGAATATCAATGCTATAGATGTTGCAACAAGAAATGCAGAAGTGGTTGAAGCTATGGGCATGTCAGAATTCATAGTCTCTGATTGGTGTAAACGAAATGATCAGAATCGAGCAATGCAAATTAAAGCACAAAATCGCTCTAATGTAATTACTGGAATCACTAAGTTTTTGCGCTCAACTCTGCAAATATCAGTAATTGGAACAGGTGCATTACTTGCAATCACAGCTCATAAGACTGCCGGTAGCATCATCGCTGCTTCAATTTTAATGGGTAGAGTATTAGCACCATTTGATGCTGCGGTTCATACTTGGAAGTTTTTAAATCAGGCTAGAATGTCATATGGAAGGCTACAAAGACTTATATTAACATCGCCAAAAAGAGAGCAAACGATGGCTCTACCAGAACCTGAAGGAAAATTGGAATTTGATAGAGTATTTTTTACTCCTTATGGAAGCAATAAGCCGACAGTAAAAGGAATATCATTCATTATAGATCCTGGAGATGTAGTTGGTGTTATTGGTGCAAGTGCTTCTGGTAAATCCACTATCGCAAAATTAACTGTTGGTGTATGGAAGCCAATATCTGGTGTAGTCAGACTAGATGGCGCTGATGTATATACTTGGAATCGAGAAAATTTTGGTAATTATGTTGGCTACTTACCTCAGGATATTGAGTTATTTAACACTAGTGTCAAAGCTAATATTGCTCGCATGAGGCCAGATCCAAATCCTGAAGAAATAATCAAAGCAGCAAAAATTGCAGGAATACATGAACTAATACTAAGCTTACCAAATGGATATGATACAACAATAGGAGGTCCTGGAGGAGTAACGCTCTCTGGCGGCCAAAAACAGCTTCTTGGACTTGCCAGAGCTTTTTATGGTCACACAAAACTTTTAGTACTTGATGAACCAAACGCTAACTTAGATAGCAATGGAGAGGCATGCTTAATTAATGCAATTGGCATTGCAAGAAAACAAAATACTACTACTGTTATCATCACTCACAAGCTACCGTTATTGTCCGTAGTTGATAAGGTGATCCTCATGTCAGATGGTGTCATTTACGCTATGGGACCAAAAGATGAGATTTTGAGCAAGTTAGTTGCTCCATCATCAAGTACCACAGAAGATGAACGCTCTTCAGCAAATGGTTAGTTTACTTACAATAAATTCTGTATCTGAAATAACAACTGTTCCAGAAAATATATATTTCTTTACCATTAGAAATAATATTACAAGAATAGTAAATAGATTAATAACTCTTGTTAATTAAAGTCAATCGGCAGATATAGCTAAAGTGGCTTAGGTTTACCTACAATTTGAAAAACAACAAATTCGTCTTAATGAATTTTCTTAATTTATTATCTAAATAACTTAATATTAGTGGTAATTTTATAAAAAAATTATAATATAAACAATGTTGCTGCGAAAATTTATAACAATATTTCCCTCTAACGTTTAATGAATTTCAATAAATTGCCTTTTTAATTCTAGATAAGCATATGCTTTGTTAATATGTTTAGTTCAAAATCCAAAAGTAAGTTTATGCTTTCTATTGGAGAAGAAGGCATAATGTTACTATATTTTAAAAATAATACTTTAAATAAAAGGTATTTTGTTAAGGGCAAAAACGATAAAGCAGTTTCCGATTTAATTTCATGTCTTTCGTCAGATAAAAAAGCACCTTTATACCTGGTGCTTAATCATGCAGATCAAAATTACTCGCTACAGTTTATTACAAGGGCAAACAAGATTAGTGCCTATCTACCAGCAAAAACAAAGATGGAGCATTTTTCTCGTAATAATGACATAAGTTCAGTTTTTTTGGTTGAGAAGCCAAACAAATTCAATCAAAACTGGTGCTATCTTCTTGTTTCATCGAAAGCAAAGCATTTAGTAGAATATTGGTTGAATGTGTTTATTGAGATAGGCTCCAACTTTAAGGGAATATTAATGTTTCCTATAGAAATAAGTAATATAACAAAAAAGATTCTACATAAAGATCCTAATAATTGGAAAATTATAGTTGCTGCAACTAAAACGGGAGGCTACAGACAAGTGGTTCTTAAAGAGAATAAAATGGTATTTACGTTCTTAACATCATTTACTAATGATAATTTACCAGGAATTATCGCTGGTGGAATATATCAGGAAGTGCAAGATACTATTCGATCCTTAACTAAGTTTGGGTTTGAAAAAAATAACCCTATCGACCTTTGTATCATAGTGTCAGAAGATATCAAAGCTAGTTTATCAGTCATAAATTTTTCAGAGAACAGTGTGAACATATTAACTCCATATGAGTTAGGCAAACTATTAGGAGCAGAACTAGCTATAAGTGAAAAAGATAACTTTTGCGATACCATAATTTTGTTTCATAGCTTTAAGAATAAATTAGCAGCTATTTTTAATACAAAGGAAACTAAAGAATTTTATCTATTCAATTACCTTTATTTAAACTCTCCTCGAATTTTTCTATACTTCGCCCTGGTTTTAGTTATAATGAACACCCTTTGTTTGCTAAATTTGTATTCAAATTTCAATGTCGCTGATAATTTATCAGCAAAGCAGAACACCTTAAATAACCAATTAACAAAACTTAGCCAAAGCTATAATGTAAAAAAAATAGATGAAATTTATGATTTTATTAATATCAATAGTATTTTATCAAAAATAGAATACTCTCCTCTTACACAAGTTAAGTATGTAGAAAAGTTAAAAATACCAGGTATAGAGCTTCGATCATTTGAATGGAATTATAATGAGGCAAAAAGTTATATTACCACAACTTTAAAGTTTAATTTTCAATCCGGTAAAAATATTTCTCATCAATACGAGAAACTACGAAAAAATTTAAACGATAATTTTCGTACCTATGACATTAATATTTCTAGCTTACCTGCTGCTAAAGAGCAAAATCTATCTATTGATGTTGAAATAGGAGAGGCAATGTAGATTAATGACTATCTCTGAATTAAAAAGAAAAGCTACAATTCAGTTTATATCGTATTTGTTATTATCTGTTGGATTAGTAGGGTTATTAACATATGTTGTTATCTATAACGAAAAGATTTATAATAAAAACCAAATTGCGATTGATAAAATACGTTCTATTAATTTACAGATTACTGGAATTCAAAAAAACGAAGTTGTTCTAAATAAAAACCTAGATTTATGGAAAAAAATTTCTTCTTCAAATTTACATAGTAGCAGATACATTGCAAATTTAAATTTCGAGCTTAGCAAGTTATATAAAAAGTACTATATATTAGAACCTGAAATATCAGTTTCTATACCCGAAGAAGTTGAGCTCCACAACAAAAGTGAACGCACAAAAGTAATAAAAAGTGAAGTGGTCTTAAGGAAGTTGAATTTAAGCTCAATCAGCGATAAGCATATTTTTTTATTTCTACAGTCTATTCCAAATCTGCCCGGTTATGTTATGATCAAATCTCTTATTTTAAATAAGCAGAGAAATATTGATGAATGCTGAATGAAACTATGAATCAGATTTTGAATGGTAATATGATAGAGATAGTGAGAGCTAATATAGTCTTTGATTGGTATACTATATTAAGTAGATAAGGTGATGAACATAAAGCTGTTTTTTATTTTTACGCTACTCATTTCCAATGTTAATGCATATTGCAGTTGTGAAGATATCATAGAAAGCATAGAAATTTGTAAGGAGTATTCTTGCCGACAATATATTGGCAATGAAGATTTTATTGAGCATAAAATATTAGGATTAAATAGTGGAAATTTATGCGTATATATAGAAAAACAAGGTAATGATGAAATGGTTTGTCATCATTCTCAGTATGGAATGATGATAGAAAAAAGATATTTTGAAAGTATTCTTAAAGTTGGCAATCAAGAAATCGACGATTTTATTGATATAGCAAATTTGCGTGCAAAAGAGTGTTTCTTTATCAACAATCAAAAACTAAGCTA
>NZ_AWUH01000033.1:0-1643 GCF_000689175.1 Wolbachia endosymbiont of Glossina morsitans morsitans
AAGATTTACTAAAGAAAGAAAGTGAGGAAACATTGTATAACAGAGTAGGGGAAGTGCTTGAGTCTTGTGCGCATAGACTTGACACCACGCTTACTGAAGAAAAATATAAAGAGGAATATATAACTAATAACGACATAATAGTAGATTCAGTTATTGGCCAAAAAAACTCTTATCAGACTTATCTCAAAGCAATACAAAAACAAGGGTATTTTGTTTTTCACAGTGAAATCCCTATTTTAGCTTCTTTATCTAATACTGAAATCGAAGCATATTTTGAGGGTCAGGAAGGTATAACAATATATAAACCAGATATTTTTATATAAGGGTTTTGCAAGCATTTCACATAATATGAACTGCAGGATAGGAAGACTAGGAGGACTAATTAAACGCAAGTTGACCATGAGACTAGCTTAATTATCGACGCCATAGAAAAATTTAGCGGTGAGGCTAAGCTTGTCGGCGGATGAGTGAGAGACTCAATTTTGCAGCGTGATGTCCACGACATCGATTTAGCTACTAATTTGCTTCCCAATCAAACAATTAAAGCGCTAAAACTCCGTAATATAAAAACTATTCCAACTGGCTTAAAACTGCGTTCTACACTGGTTCTAAATCAAAAATCTTTTGAGATCACAACACTAAGGCATGATGTGAAATGTAATGGTAGGCATGCAAAGGTAGAATTTACCAATATTTGGCAAGCGGCTGCTTCAAGGCGCGACTTTACATCTAATGCTCTGTATGCAGATAAGCATGGCCATATATATGACTACTTTGGTGGTATAGAGGACTTAAAAGCGCGAAGGTTAAACTTTATAGGCAACGCTGAAGATAGAATTAAAGAAGACTATCTACGTATTTTAAGAGCATTTCGTTTTCATGCAAAAATATGTGTCGGAGATTTGAGTGATGAAATACTAAACGTATGCAAAAAGCATTCGCATATGATCCAAAACCTCTCTGGAGAGAGAATAAGAGATGAAATACTTAAATTGCTGAAGTGCAATGATCCTTTTCCAACACTTAAGAGCATGCAAGAATCTGATGTTTTGCAAAAGATTATCCCAAAAGAAGTAAAATGCGAAATTCTGTCTTCGTCACTTCTTTTCGGCACTGATGCGCTAGTAAAATTAGCGTTACTCCTTAGGACTACTAAAAAAATGACAGGCTAAGTCTTGGAGAATATATAATCATGTTTCTACGTCTTTCAAACAAGCAAAAGAAAAAGCTGCTATTTTTACTATCCAACGATATCAAAAACAGAACTCTCAGAAAAAGAGCAAAAAAAATACATATCTTTATTTGGTAGAGAATTATATTGTGATTTAGTGAAAATTTGTGGTGTTGAGTCTGGAGAAAATGTTGATGAATACATTTCATTTGCTAACACATTCAATATTCCAAAATTTCCTTTATCTGGCGATGATTTAATAAGTATAGGTCACCAGCCAGGAAAAAGTTTAGGTAGAAACTTGGAATTGCTAAAACAACATTGGGAAGATAGCTCCTACACTTTAACAAAAGAGGAGCTGGTGCTTTATGCTAAGAGCCTATTCTAACTGCTTTCTGACTGTTCAATGAATGTATGCTTGCAATATTAGGGGAACTCATAGAGGAATTAGGTATATGTTCTTTTTTTAGCT
>NZ_AWUH01000034.1:0-2233 GCF_000689175.1 Wolbachia endosymbiont of Glossina morsitans morsitans
ATGATGATAAAATAGATGCAGGTAATACCTTTAACAAGTAGTTGCGTTGAAAATAGTTCATATTTAGAAATTTTGAGTATATAATTATAAATGAATCATATAACCTGTAAACAATGCTTAGCGATATGAAATCGATAAGAAGTACAATTGAAGAGATAATAGATCAAAATAAAGGTCATGATATAGTAACTTTTGATGTGCAGAATAAAACCGTTATTGCAAAATATATGATTATTGCATCTGGTGATTCAAGCCGTCACGTTAAAGCTTTAGCTGAGCACGTAATAAAAAGCCTCAATCCACATGATAAAATAGATGTAGAAGGTATGGATGAAGGCAATTGGGTGGTTTTGAATTTTCAAGGCATAATGGTTCACATATTCAGGCCGGAAGTAAGGGAGTATTATAAAATAGAAGAGTTATGGAATTGATTATCCAGATAGCTGGTACACAATTGCACAAACGTTGTAGTTTTGAAGGCAACTCCTGCACAGGTAGTGGTGTCATGAAAGTAGCTGACACTGGAATCCAGTTTTTCATGCAATTTCATCGAAAACGTTGTATAGTGTGCTTGTTTATAATTAAGTTCCAGTGTCTGGGCACTGGCTTCTCTATTAGGGTTACCTTCGGCATTAATGACAGGACAGACTGGGGTTTATAAAATGAAACACGCATCTGAATTTTTAAATTTCATCCAAGAAAGAGGGTACCTATACCAATGCACAAACATTGAAGGACTAGATCAATTATTATTGCAGAGCAATTATATAGTTGCATACATTGGGTTTGATTGCACAGCACCAAGTCTTCATGCTGGTCACCTAATTCAGATTATGATGCTCTGTCACCTACAAAAATTTGGTTATAAGCCGATAGTCTTACTTGGAGGTGGCACAACAAAAATTGGTGACCCATCCTTCAAAGATAAAGCAAGAAGCATCTTGCCTGTAGAGAACATCAATCAAAATACATCCAGTATAAGGAGAATATTAGAGAAAATGGTGTCTTTTAATGACAGCAAGACTGGTGCAATGATAGTAAATAACGCAGATTGGTTGGATAACATAAAATACATAGATTTTTTGCGTGATATAGGAGCTTATTTTTCTGTAAATCGTATGCTAAGTTTTGATAGTGTGAAAACCAGGCTGGATAGAGAGCAAACCTTAAGCTTTCTGGAATTTAATTACATGCTATTGCAAGCTTACGACTTTATTGAATTAAACAGAAAATATGATTGTCGTCTGCAGATTGGAGGGTCAGACCAGTGGGGAAATATAGTAAACGGAATTGAACTTGGAAAAAAGTTGAATTTACCTGAGCTATTTGGCCTTACCATGCCTCTCTTATTAAATGCACAAGGAAAAAAAATGGGCAAAACTGAAAGTGGAGCAGTGTGGCTTGATGATAATATGCTAAAGCCTTACGACTACTGGCAATATTTTCGCAACGTTGATGATCAAGATGTTGGACGTTTTTTAAGATTGCTCACTGATGTGCCAATTGATGAGATTAGAAAATTAGAGTCTTTAAAGGATCAAGAAATAAATGAGGCAAAAAAGGTCTTGGCAACAGAAGTGACAAAAATATGTCATGGTGACAAAGAAGCGGAACTTGCACAATTTGCTGCAATTTCTGCTTTTGAGAATGAAGATAGCTCACTACTTCCTGATTACATCATAAAAAAAGAACAAGTTGCAAGCGGCATATCCTTAGTAGACCTACTACATGACACCGGTTTTGAACCTTCAAAAGGCGCTGCAAAGCGTTTAATACAGGGCAACGGATGCAAGATTAGTGATAATGTTGTAAACAATATTGATCATGTAATAAATTTCGAAAGCTTTAAAGATCAGCCATTTATAAGATTATCTGCAGGAAAGAAACGCCATATAAAAGTTGTGGTAGATCAGGTCTCGAAGTAAGAAAACAAATTTTATACAAGTGAGAAATTAGATATGGAGCAAATTTTCAAAATTCGAGAATTATGTATAAAACAACTGGAAAGATAGTAGGAAGCGAAATTCTATTATATATAGCTAAAGTGGCTTAGGTTTACCTACAATTTGAAAAACAACAAATTCGTCATTCCGCTACTCATTAGCGGAATCTATACCGAGAATGAATCCATAACTGTACGGACATTGCAATTTGGGCCTACCAGTAGGGCAATGCCTCTTATCCAAGTACCCTCTTCTTGTCATCCCAGTGCTTGACACTGGGATGGCTTTGT
>NZ_AWUH01000035.1:0-6272 GCF_000689175.1 Wolbachia endosymbiont of Glossina morsitans morsitans
AGTTAAAATGTAGGATATTTTGTGTTATTAAGTTAGCACTTGACTTAACTTTAGTTGTTACTTAGACTGCTAAAGTGGGATTTTAATTTTTTTTACGAGGACAATTATGCATTATAAAAAGTTTTTTTCAGCAGCCGCTTTAGCAACGTTGCTAAGTTTATCAAACTCTGCTTTTTCAGATCCTGTTGGTCCAATAAGTGATGAAGAAACTAGCTACTACGTTCGTTTGCAATACAACGGTGAAATTTTACCTCTTTTCACAAAAGTTGATGGTATTACCTATAAGAAAGACAATGGTGATTACAGTCCATTAAAAGCGCCTTTTATAGTTGGTGGTGGTGCGTTTGGTTACAAAATGGACGACATCAGGGTTGATGTTGAAGGAGTTTATTCATACCTAAACAAAAATGATGTTACAGATGCAAAATTTACGCCAGATACTATTGCAGACAGTTTAACAGCAATTTCAGGACTAGTTAACGTTTATTACGATATAGCAATTGAAGATATGCCTATCACTCCATATATTGGTGTTGGTGTTGGTGCAGCGTATATTAGCACTCCTTTGAAAGACGCTGTGAATGATCAAAAAAGTAAATTTGGTTTTGCTGGTCAAGTAAAAGCTGGTGTTAGTTATGATGTAACTCCGGAAGTCAAACTTTATGCTGGAGCTCGTTATTTCGGTTCTTTTGGTGCTCATTTTGATAAAGATGCTGCTGCAGGCAAAGACAAAGGGGAACTCAAAGTTCTTTACAGCACTGTTGGTGCAGAAGCTGGAGTAGCGTTTAATTTCTAGTCTATCTCAGTCTTGTTATCCCAGTGGGGTTTTTCTTGTCATCCAAGTAGCATGACACTGGGATCTAGAAAAAAGAAATGTGGATTCCAGTGTCAAGGCACTGGAATAACACTATTTGCTATGTGTTTAAGCTGTAACGTTTACCATTGTACTGGTAGAATATCATCTAAAGTTACATAATGTTATCCAATTAGCTAACACTGCGGCCTACTGTCTCCAAGAAATTAGATGAAAAATTTGTACTTTTTTCAAATCAAAGCTTGAATTTTTGCTGGAAAATCAATATATTATATGCATGAAGTTTTAATTTAAGTTGTTATGTTGACCCCAATGGCAAGCTTATGTGTCGATAGCAGAACCAATCTCACGCAATATATTGCTAGGGTGCAAAAATTTCCTATGCTGTCTCAAGAGGAAGAGGTACGATTAGCAAAAAATTGGAACCAATATAAGGATGTTTCTTCTGCTCATAAATTGATTACCAGCCATTTGAATTTGGTAGTGAAAATTGCAATGAAATTCAAAAATTATGGACTATTGTTGATGGACCTGGTCATGGAAGGAAATATGGGTTTAATGCATGCAGTGAAAAAGTTTAATCCTGATTTAGGGTTTCGTTTTTCAACTTATGCGGTGTGGTGGATTGAAGCTTCAATAAAAGACTTTATATTGAAATCTTGGTCGTTTGTGAAAATAGGCACAACGCAAGCACAAAGAAGATTGTTTTTTAGTGTACGTAAAATAAAAAAAAGAATTTTACAGTATACAAACAGGGAAATCCTAAATAATGAAGAAATAAAAGCAATATCTAATGAGCTTTCTGTATCCGAAGGAGACGTACTGCACATGAATTACCGTATGGCTTGTAAGGATCAGTCGCTAAACGATTCCATAAAAATAGGTGATGACTCTAAAAGGGAGCTACAAGATATGATCCCATGTAGCTTGGTTAGTCAAGAAGTAACCTATCAGAATCATGAAGAAAAAGAATTAAAAGAAACAATTTTAAACAATGCACTAGCGAGCCTCAACGAAAGGGCAAGAGACATTCAAACTCTGGATGAACTTAGTAAAAAATATTGTGTTTCAAGAGAAAGAATAAGGCAGTTGGCTGAGCAGGCGATGGCTAAGGTAAAACAATATATACAATCTGAAAGTTTGAAATTTGGTTTGCATGCATAGTTTTTTTATATTTCTAATATTTTTTTCGATAGGCGCTTTTGCATCGGTTAGTGATGTACAATTGAAGGAAAAATATAAAGATTGGCTCGTGTATACTGCATTGGAAGATGGAGAGAAAGTATGTTATATTGTATCCTATCCTAAAAAAAAAAGCGAATATTATACAACCAATCGCAAGCCGTATGTAATGGTTAGTTATGTTGATAAAAAAGCAGATGAGGTAAGCGTTACCTTTGGTTTTCAGTATGATAAGGAGCCTGTAGCTCTCAATATCGACAAAAAAATTAAATATACACTGGCCATAATACAGGGAAGTTTTGCGTGGGCAGAGCATACAAAAATAGATCAAGATGTCATTCTAAAAATGAAGCAGGGATTATCAATGGTAGTTAATGGAAAAACAAAAACAGTGACCATTGATGATACTTATTCCCTACTTGGTTTTCAAAAAGCGTATCAAAAAGTGCATGATTTATGCCATACAAAGTAAATTATTGTAACAGAATAGGTAATTTTCCAGTTGTAGTATAAAACAGACTGCCCTTTCGATAAATAGCACTTTACTTTATATGGGATGTGGATATCATTTGAAATATATTTTTGAGAGTTAGCAATGTCAGGGGTTGCAGGTGTAGATACAGAAATCAAAAAGCAAAATTCTGTGTGCGAGCAGATGCGTTTTAGCGTGAGCCGCACAAGTCTTTTAAATACATTATCCAGAGTAAGTGGAGTGGTTGAAAGGCGTAATGCAATAGATGTTTTGGCGTGTATAAATATCAAAGCACAACACGGCAGCATAAAATTAATGGCAACTGATCTTGACATTTCAATGTTTGCCTCACTTGCTGCAACCGTATTAACAGAAGGAGAAGTAAAAATTTCAGCGCATACTTTACATGACATAGTGAAGAAGTTACCCGCTGATTTGGATGTCAATTTTGAAGTAAACAACCAAGGAAAATTATTGATGTCTTGCGGAAATGCAAACTTTTCTTTACCGAATGTAGTTTCAAGCAGCTTTCCTGCTCTTGAAGAAGACAATTATAAACATGATTTTACTCTACTAAATACAGACCTGATAGACTTGTTAACTAAAACAAAATTTGCTGTATCACTAGATGATACAAGGTATAATTTAAATGGAATATATCTACATACAGATGAGCAATTTCTGTACTGCGTTGCAACTGATGGCCATCGTTTATCATGTATAAAGAGGCCAAAGCCTGGGAACATCAATGGCGAATTTGGTGTGATCATTCCACGTAAAACTGTTATGGAGCTGTTAAAAATATTCGACGATTATAATGAAATTAAAGTAAAACTCTCAGACAGAAAAATCAAGTTTACATGCGGTGAATATATTCTAATATCAAAATTAATAGATGGAACTTTTCCAAATTATAAAGCAGTTATTCCAGCATCTCAAGACAAGCATATGATTATTGAAAGTAAAAAACTTTCAGACGTTATAGATCGAGTTTCCGTTGTTGTATCTGATAAAGTAAAATCTATTAAATTCTCACTACAAGAAAAGCTGCTAACTCTGCATTCAAACTCCCAAGAGTGCAGTGATGCAACTGAATCCATAGAAGTGGACTACAATGAAGCCCCTATAGAAATAGGGTTCAACTCGCGTTATTTACTTGATGTTCTATCCTGCATTAAAAATAAATGTAAGTTTAGCTTAGCCGATGGTAATAGTGCTACAATTATCACTGATGAAGACGATTCAAGTGCATTATATGTAGTAATGCCAATGAGAACTTAAACTCGTCATCTTGCTGCTTGTTAGCGGAATCTGGAGATACCGTGGCGGTATGGCACTTATTTCACTAGCTTTTATTAAATTAGCAATCTATCTTTACCAAATATAAGCCAAAAGGTGGTGCAGTAACTCCAACGGCACTTCTTTTGCATTGGTTTAATATATTTAGCATTTCTTGCGGATTGGTTCTATTTTTTCCAAATTCAACTAAAGTACCCACAATAATCCTCACTTGGTTATGTAAAAAGGAAATAGCAGATATTTTGATGTGTATATGATTCCCATTTTGTATTATATCGATATCATCAATTGTTCTTATCGGATTTGCAGCTTGACAATCTTTTGAACGGAAACTTGAAAGGTCATGTTTTCCAAGTAGATGTTTAGCAGCTTCACGCATCATATTTACATCAAGTGGGCTAAACACTTGCCATACATAACCCGTCTCCAGAGCGGCAGGAGCATAGCGATTAACTATTCTATATTCGTAATATCTTTTTTTTGCTGAAAACCGTGCATGAAACGCATCATCTACAACTTCTGCATTAAGCACGACTATAGGAATTGATTTTAAATGATAGTTTATTGCATTCCTTATTCTATAAAGCTCAAATTCCTTTTCCGTATCAAAATGAGCAACTTGTCCTAAAGCATGAACTCCTGCATCAGTCCTGCCACCACAGTACAAAGTAACTTTCTCATCACTAAAATTAAATATAGCATTTTCTATCTTCTCCTGGATTGAGTTAGCAGAGTGTTGCTGTTTTTGCCAACCAGAGAAATTACTACCATTATATTCTACCGTTATTTTGTATCGCACTGCATTACATCAAGCTCTATCTAAAATAGTCATTTTCTATCTTAACATAATTTATGGTCAAGCCTACAGTGCTGCCACTCCCATAAAGTAGTTCGTCCAATCTTAAATCTTGCTGCCACTGCTTCTCTGCTTTCTCCTTCGTCTAGCGCCTCCATTGCTTTTTTTCTTAAATCATAACTATATGCTGCTGGCATTCAACCTCCTTATCATTATCTATCCTTATCACATCCGGACTTCTATGAAAAGAGCTATAAATCGAGAAAAAGAACTGCTCATTAAGTGCTGTTTGCTTAATAAATTTACTGACATTGGTATGGCTAAATTCGAAATGGCTACATGAATTTATCGTAAATTATTACCGTATAAGGTACGATGCGACAAAGCCATCCCAGTGTCAGCTACTCGGATGACACCGTCATAAAGGAAGCAGTGTTAGCTACTTGGATGACAACCATTGTGCTTGAGGCAAAATTGACTATCACTTCTTTTTATAGAGCTTGCTCCAAACTAACAACAATCAATTATGTAAAAACACTGTTAAAATTATAAAATACGCCACTACTTTTAATCCAAGTTTATACCGGCGCTCTAATTCTGGCTCTGCTGCCCATTGTAAAAAATTTATCACATCATACGCCATATTTTCAACTGTGGCTTGCCTTGCACCATCATATTCCACCATTCCTTCAGAAAGTGGTGGCGCCATAGCTAATCTGCCTGTTGGAAAATACGAATTAAAATATAAATCATTTTCATCGTGTTCGCCGTTTTGATAGCCTGTTAACAATGAATAGACATAATTTGCACCATCATGCCTTGCTTTAATAATTAATGATAAGTCTGGTGGGACTGCACCATTGTTGCTTGCTGCAGCTGCTTTTTTTGTATCAAAAGGCGCAATAAAATAATCCGAAGGTACTCCAGGTCTGTCAAACATTTCACCCAAATCATTCGGACCATCTTTAACTTGATAAGAAGCTGCTATTTGTTTTACATCTTCTTCAGAAAAACCGACATCTTGCAAATTACGAAATGCTACCCTATTCATTGAATGACAAGCAGCACAGACTTCTTTATACACTTTATAGCCACGCTGAATTGACTCTCTATCGAAAGATCCGACAATTCCATCAAATTTCCAGTCTATTTTCTTATTTGGTGATGATTTAAATTCTTCTGCAGATATCAGACTAGATAGAAATAACATGCAGAAGATTGCAAATACATTAGATCCCATGCATAACCACTGTTTTAGTAAATTTCGAATTGATGTCATGCAAGTAGCTGACACTGGAATCCAGCTTATTTCATCACTGACATTATGGTTATCATGCACTCCTAGAATCTGTTGTCCATTGCATGATTTGTAAGTATTTTTATACCTGGATCCCAGTGTCAAGCACTGGGATGACAACGGAAGATAGTGGAATGACACTGTGTGTTGTATACAACGTTCATACAATTGTGTACATGATGCTGGAATCCATTTATTTTTTTTCTGGATCCCAGTGTCAAGCACTGGGATGACAGAAGAGAGCTCTGGGATGACAGAGAATTTTGTAAGAGATCTGCTTTGAATTGACATCACCTCATCTCCGGCACAGAATCACTTAAGGTTTTTGGTGGTTCTTTTGGCTTTTCATACTTACTAAGCAGTGGTAAGACTATCACAAAATATGCAAAGTAATAAAGAGTAGATAGCCTAC
>NZ_AWUH01000036.1:0-3278 GCF_000689175.1 Wolbachia endosymbiont of Glossina morsitans morsitans
GACTTATTTGCAAGCAAAGCTTGCCAGATCCCAGTGTCAGCTACTTGGATGACAGGGGAGGGAGGCTACTTGGATGACACTATATAGGCTATTTAGAGGACCCAAAAAGGGTGTCGTCCCAGTGCTTGACACTGGGATCCAACCTTGCCGTAATTTCATCAAGAACGTTGTGTTTTAACATAAAACGGCTACTTTTATGCTTACCAACTTAATAAAATTCCTGGATCCCAGTGTCAAGCACTGGGATGACATCATAGGGACACTGGAATGACACCATAGTGGCACTGCCGTCATAAAGGAACCAGTGTCAGCTACTTGGATGACAGCTAGCCTAACAACCGTCATCCCGCTACTTGTTAGCGGGATCTGGAGATACCGTGACGGTATGACAAGGAAGAACAGTTGCATTCCTGCACAATTTATTCTCATGACAAAAACGTCTTAACTTTTTCTCTACTTTTTCTGGGCAAGGTCACTAATTGACATGGTATCTTGTCAAAATATTTTTTGAAAAAATGGATTGAATTATAGGTAGATTTGGCTATTATTTGTAATACATGGGTATTGGATAAAATGTTTGAAATTAGTTCTGTGCTGCTAGCTCGAATTCAGTGTGCCTTCACAATAGGCTTTCACATTATATTTCCTGCTTTCACGATCGGGCTTGCAAGTTTTCTAGCCTTTTTGGAATGGTGTTGGCTTAAGACTGGTGATACACGTTTCCGTGATGTTTATAAATTCTGGATCAAGATTTTTGCCGTTGCTTTTGGCATGGGAGTGGTATCTGGAGTTGTAATGTCATATCAACTTGGTACCAATTGGTCGATTTTTTCTGACCGCGTAGCCAATGTTCTCGGCCCTCTATTTTCCTTTGAGGTTTTAACAGCCTTTTTTCTGGAGGCATCTTTTTTGAGTATTATGCTATTTGGATGGAATAGAGTAAGTTCTCGTATGCACTTTGCTTCTACTTGTATTGTTGCAGTGGGAACGCTTATTTCAGTTGCAGTGGGAACGCTTATTTCAGCTTTTTGGATTATTGCGGCCAACAGTTGGATGCAAACACCCGCTGGATTCACGATTGGTGAGAATGGTCTCCTATATCCAACCAATTGGTTAGAGATTATTTTTAATCCTTCTTTCCCTTATCGCTTTATTCATATCGTAACAGCAGCCTATCTTACAACAGCTTTTGTGGTTGGTGGTGCAGGAGCATTTTATCTTTGGAGAAAACGACATGCTCCTCAAGCAAGAATTATGCTTGGTATGGCAACCATTATGGTAGCTTTAGCTGCACCATTTCAGCTGTTCATGGGAGATAGGCATGGATTAAATACACTAAAGCATCAACCTGCTAAGATTGCTGCAATGGAAGGTATATGGGAAACCGAAAAAGGGGCTGGCTTACTTTTATTTGCTTATCCGGATCAGCAAAATGAAATTAATCACTACGAGATCAAAATTCCTAATCTTGCCAGCTTGATCTTAACACATGATTTTTTAGGAGAAGTAAAAGGATTAAAGGAATGGAAAAAAGAAGATAGATCACCTGTAGTATGGGTATTCTGGTCCTTCCGTATAATGGTTGGAGTTGGAATTTTAATGATCATAATTGGGTCAGTAAGTGTTATACAGTATCTTCGTGGCAAATTATTCCAAAGTTGTTTCTTACATGGATGGTGGATATCAATGATGCCGTCTGGGTTCATAGCGTTACTTGCAGGTTGGTTCACTACTGAAATTGGTCGTCAACCTTACACTGTATATGGAATTATGCGCACAATTGAATCATTTTCACCTGCGATTACCGGTCCTCAGGTTGCGTGGTCTTTGATTGCATTTATCGTTATGTATACCCTTATATTTGGAGCAGGCAGTTACTATATCCTGAAACTTATATACAAAGGAATTCCTGTCATTAAAGAAGAAGAGCAATTTTATAAACACGGTATTGGAGCTTCAGTGATTGATGCTGGTACATCTGGAAAGGGCAACAATCATGGTTGATTTTTCTTCCTTAATTAATTTACCCCTAATCTGGGGATTACTAATTGCCATAGCTGTTTTACTGTATGTTTTAATGGATGGGTTTGATTTAGGTATTGGTATTTTACTTCCTTTTGCACCGTCAGATAAATGCCGTGATCACATGATAAGCTCAATTGCACCATTTTGGGATGGAAACGAAACATGGTTGGTACTAGGTGGTGGAGGGTTGTTTGCTGCTTTTCCTCTTGCATATTCAATATTAATGCCTGCTTTTTATATTCCAATCATTATTATGCTGCTTGGCCTTATAGTGCGCGGAGTATCTTTTGAGTTTCGTTTTAAGGCAGAAGGAAAATACAGGCAATTATGGGATTATGCCTTTCATTTTGGGTCACTTGGTGCTGCATTTTGCCAGGGCATGATTTTAGGCGCATTTATACATGGTGTAGAAGTAAGCGGACGCAAATTTTCTGGTGGCCAATTTGATTGGGCAAGTGCTTTTAGTGTAATGACAGGCGTTGCTGTGATATTTGGATATGCACTTTTAGGTTCTACATGGCTCATAATGAAGACAGAAAATATAACACAAGAATGGGCACGCAAGGTTGCTTCTTATACGCTTGGTTTTGTAGGTATTTTCATGGGACTAGTGAGTGTAGTGACACCATTTTTAAATGAACGTATTAAAAACTTTTGGTTTAGTATGCCAAATTTTTATTATTTATTTTCTATTCCATTACTCACATCTTGGCTATTTTTCATGCTGTGGTTTGATCTTCAGAATAGTAAACGGGAGTACCGTCCATTCTTTCTCAGTATTGCTATTTATTTTATGGGACACTTAGGTTTAGGAATTAGTATCTACCCATGGATTATACCTTTTCAATATACCGTTCCGGATGCAGCTGCTTCTGGGCCAAGTTTATCTTTAATGCTCATTGTTGTAATACCGCTTTTACCACTCATTTTAACTTACACTGATCATTGCTATTATGTTCTCTAATTGCATGAAAGTCAATAATAATTTTTTGTATCATGAAAAATATTTTTTGATATAAAATTCAGCTCTAATGCAACCTTTTATTTACTATTGTATTATCTTATTCAATCAAAAGGGGGTTTATTGGCAATAAAAACACCAGCACTAAATTTCTAATTAATCTCTTTTAAATTATGCAGCCAATGAATATGTGAATAAGTACGCTTCACAAACTTAAAGTGCTTATTCACATATTCATTAGGCTTATAAAAATTAAAGTGTCATACTTTCCTCATCACCCTAATGATTTTAC
>NZ_AWUH01000037.1:0-869 GCF_000689175.1 Wolbachia endosymbiont of Glossina morsitans morsitans
ACGTTCTTCAAGTATTTGCTTACTTTAGTTAATTCATGATAATGAGTTGCAAAAATGGCGCGGCACTTATTTACATTGTGAATATGTTCAATCACCGCCTGTGCAATAGATAATCCATCATACACCCCTGTGCCCCTACCAATTTCATCAAGTATCACCAAGGAACGGTCCGTTGCCTGATTTACTATCGTTGCTGTTTCGATCATCTCTACCATGAAGGTAGAACAACCAGCTGTTATATTATCCGTTGCGCCAACCCTGCTGAATATCTTGTCAATCACTCCAATATGTGCACTCTCTGCTGGCACAAATGACCCCATGTGAGCTAAAATTGCAATGAGAGCGTTTTGCCTCAAGAAAGTGCTTTTTCCAGCCATATTAGGACCAGTAATTAGATGTATACCAGCTAAATTGATGCTATTTGCAATGAATTTATCGTTAACTTCAACCACTGGGTGTCTTCCGCTACAGATATTGAACTCTTTGCTGTCATCAATAATGGGTTTTACGTAATTATTTTGCACTGCAAGCTCTGCAAATGCGGTTCTAATATCAAGTTTTGCCAAAGCATTTGCAGCAAGAGCAATTTTTTCAGATTCTTTAGCGACTTCACTACACAGTTCACTAAAAATTTTCATTTCTAAGCCGATTGCAGCATCACGGTTGCCGTAAGAATTTTATTTTCTAGTTCTTTCAATTCATTAGTAGTGTAGCGCATGCTATTTGCTAAGCTTTGTCTATGAATAAATATATCCGAAGTTATTTTGTGATTTGCCGACACTTCAACGTAATAACCGAGTATGTTGTTATGTAATATTTTAAGTGCGGCAATACCAGTTAGGTCGCGATAAGATTCACGGAGTTTGGTT
>NZ_AWUH01000038.1:0-4080 GCF_000689175.1 Wolbachia endosymbiont of Glossina morsitans morsitans
AGCTATCTGAATGTTTTATAGTTGTTGTTGCGTCAAGAATGTCTTTCAGATTATCGTTTTCTTTAGCTACTCTTAACATTTTCTCAACAGCTATACTATCTTTACGTAGTATAGCATAAGTAAGCGGTGCGCAAGTTTCTTCATGACCATCTGGACATTTTATAGTTGTTGTTGCATCAAGAATATCTTTCAGAATACCGTTTTCTTTAGAGACTTTTAAAATTTCTTCAATAGTTTTGCTATTTTTACATGATATGGCGTAAGTAAGCGGTGTGTAAATTAATGAATCATCACTAATTATTTTTGCACAACTTTAAAAGGTTGCTCAATTTAGCTTGTTGCAAAATATCCTTTACAGCTTGACTATTCTCGCAAAATATAGCATGAGTAAGTAGTGTAAAAGTTGATTCTTTACCCTGATGTTTGCTTACTTCCGTAGTAAGAATCCTTTGTTTTTCCTTTTTAGATATTTTTTCTAGTTCTTCAGCAATGCTACTTTTTTTGCCTTTTATTTTTGATGCTAATTTCAAAATACTTTTTTCATCTTTCTCTTTCAATTTCGAATCATTTGCCTGATAAGTTATTTTTCTTCCCAAGATCTTTCTTAAACTAAACATAATATTTCCTCTCTTCTTTTTAAAGTTATAGTATTCGCTTTTATAAGTCAGTTGTGTTGACAATGTATTAATTGCATAGCTCAGATATTGTTTTATAAACTTAAATTTTAAGCTCGTCATCCCGCTACATTAATATTGTATTAATAAAAACTTAATAATAATCCTTAATAATATATGAACTAATATGTTCTCAATTTCGTATGACAGAGGAAACAAAAGATGGATATGCTTCCTTATACGTTGCAATTCAGGAAGGTAATATTGAAGCTGCAGAACTACTAATAAAGTGTGGCACAAATGTCAATGATCATTATGAACGCAATCGTACGCCACTGCATATTGCCATCGGACGCAAACAATTAGAAATAGCAAAATTGCTGATAAAAAATGGAGCAAACGTTAATGCAAAAACTCAAAATCATGGTAAAGATGATCTAACACCAATGCACTTTGCAGTTTTTGCAAATACGCCAGAATTTATAGAATTACTAGCTAGCCATGGTGCATTGATTAATGAAAGAGAAAGCACCGAAGGGTATACTCCTCTTCACTTTGCTGCTTTATATGGGAACAAAAATATAATACAAGCCTTAATTGATAAGGGACAAGATATTGAAGATGTGGACAATAATGGGCGAACAGCTCTGTTTTTAGCTGCTAGGCAGTGCACTGAAGCAGAAGATGATAGCAGAATAGAAATTATCAAGTATTTGATAGACAGGCTCAAAGCAGATGTAACAAAGAAAGACAATAATAACAATGCAGTACTCTTTCCTGCCGCTAATAATTGCCCTGGAAAAGTGATAGAATTCATTATTGAGCAATATATAAAAATCTTTGAGTTAGAGAATTTTATCAACCACAAAAATAATGATGGAATGGATGCTTTGGATATTGCGCTGAATAGTGGAAACGAGAAAGCTATTGAAGTATTAAGATCATATGGAGCAGATATCAAGAATAAGGTAGATGGTAGCATTCAAAAAATTACTGCAGAAAAACCAAGTAGTACCCTAGACAGAGCAGAAAGTGCAGAGGTAGCGCCTCCAATTAAGCAAAGAGTATAAAGCTTTTTATAAAGCGATTATAAATTTCAGTAAGTTGTAGAGGCTCTACAATGGGAAGTGTAGTATGTTAGCAGATACAAATGACTAGATAAATTATATTTCATTAAAGTCATTTATCTTGAAACATAAGCAGGATTTTGTATAGTTGTTTCAATTTGGGTCTGTATATTGAAACAACGCGTGAAAATGACAGCTCATTGTACAAGAGGTACCTAATTCACCGACAAGAATGCTAGATAAAGACACTTACATTTCAATTATTTCACAAATTCTGTATAATCTTAAAAACTCAATTAGTGCGTTATGAAGATAATAATAGGTAATGCTAGTAAGGAATTAGGGGAATCAGTAGTTAACCGGCTAGATGTTCAACCATCCTCTGCTTGGATATCAAAGTTTACCGATGGTGAGGTAAATGCAGAAGTAGCAAATGATCTATATAATCAAGAAGTATATGTAATACAATCTCTTTCTCCCCCTGTAAATGATAATCTTATGGAGCTTCTGCTTATAATTGATGCAGTAAATAGATTAGAAGCCAAAAGGATAGTAGTAATTATTCCTTATTATGGATATAGCAGACAAGATAGAATTATCAAGAACAATAATATGCAATCTGCTTTAAGTGCTAAATTAGTTGCAAATCTTATTCAAACTGCAGGTGCAAGTAGTGTTGCAGTTATTGATTTGCACTCAAGTCAAATTGAAGGATTCTTTGATGTACCGATAACTAATTTGAACTGCTTTGAAGCATTTGTTGACTCTATACACACGGAAAATTTGGCAATTGTTGCACCTGATGTTGGAGCAATTGGTAGAGCACGTGCTTTTGCAAAGACTTTAGAGGAAAAGTACAAGATAGGGTTAAATGATAAGATTATTGTAGTAGATAAATATAGGGAGAAAGCAGGCACATCTCAAGTAATGAACATAATAGGAGAAGTTGCAAATAAAAATTGTGTCATTGTTGATGATATAGTTGACTCTGGTGGAACATTGTGTAATGCAGCTCTTGCTTTAAAAGGCCACGGAGCAAAGTCCGTAATTTCATGCATCACACATGGCGTGCTTTCAGGAAGTGCAGTTGAGAAAATTTCTTCCTCTTCTTTAGATAAATTAGTGATTACGGATACCATACTTCACAAACGTGAAAAAACTGGTAAAATAGAAGTTGTTTCGGTCGTAGATATTTTAACTCACTTTATCCAAGGAGGTAAAGATGCCAGCTAAGTCAACAGAAGACGTTATTACTTCACTAATAGAATTTGCAAATAAGAGAAAAATAACAATTACCAAAGAAGAAATGCTTAAAATTGCACAGCTTGTAAGGATTAAGTTATCAAATGACGAGATTGATCACTACTCCAAAGAACTGACAATGCTGGATTGGATACATGATACTTTATTGCAAGTTAATACTGAAGGTGTTTCTCCTATGCGTTATGGCAGTATAGACAAGGACATTCATGTACGCGATGATGTTATAAATTCTCAAAACATTAAAAAAGAGATATTGTCCAATACAAAACCTGAGCATGGGTATTTCGTAGTGCCAAAGGTTATAAGCGATTAAAGTAAAATAAGGCTCATATCAAACCTATAATAGATCTACTTTCAAAAATAAGACCAATCCGGTAAAGAAGCATTTGTGGGAGTGGAAACCATTTTTTGATTTTTCTTTACTAAGTCTACTAAATATAGTTTAGAGTTGCTTGGTGATTCTGTTCTTGTAAAAATGATTTCTCTACCATTTGGTAACCATGCCGGGGATTCAATTTTATGCCCCTCTGAAAGCAGACGTTCTTCTTTGCCATCTGGCTTCATAACTCCTATGTAAAATTTCCTGACTGAATCTTTGTAAAAGCTATCAGATCTCCTTTTGGCGACCAAACAGGCGTAGCATATCTTCCACTTCCAAAACTAATTCTTTTAGGTTTTTTACTTTTGTTAGTAAAATCGGTAACGTACAGTTGCTGACTCCCACTTATATCAGAACTAAAAGCCATATACTTTTGATCTGGAGAAAAAGAGGGAGAAGTGCTTATAGCTGAACCTTTAGTAATTTTTTTGTTCGTTTACTACTTAAATCCAAAGATAATATATTCGTTTCACCACCCAATGAGTGGGAAATTAAAAGAGATTTACCATCGGGAGAAAATCTTGGTGCAGAAACAACTCCTTCAAATGCGCTGATTATTGATTCAGTGTTATCTTTTAAATTTTTTAATATTATATAACTTTTACCATTTGCGTACGAGATATAAACAATGCCCTTTCCATTTGGTGATAATCTCGGTGTTGACACAAATCTATCGCCATTTGTTAAGTATTTTATATTACTTCCATCTTACTGATTCATCACAGCAATTTTTACGCACAGATTTGTAGTTGCTATC
>NZ_AWUH01000039.1:0-1507 GCF_000689175.1 Wolbachia endosymbiont of Glossina morsitans morsitans
TTTTACCGTCCTCAAATCTACTTTCTTATATTCAGAGTTTTCTTCCTTTTTGCTCGCTTTTATTGGTTTACTTAACACTAATTTTTCATATGCATCTAATAGATACAACTCTGCTAATCGATTTACTTCATCACTACAACTAATACGAACTATTAATTTCTTGTTGCCCATGAGCTCTACCATATATTATCCATCGAGACATATGGTTATTTGATCATTAGCTCTATAAATAAATTCAACTCTACGTTCTTTTTGTAGAAGCTTTCGGGAAATAGTCTTCTCAAGTTTCAGGTTTATTGCAATATTGTTGGCGGAGTCCCTCCTTGGTTTTGATGTAAGTAATCCCATACTTTATTTGGTTGATCAACAATAAAGTTTAGATCTAGTATATTGGGAGCTACAGCTCTATTATCTGTTTGTTGTTTTTTAATTTTAAACTTTCTTTTCAGTATAGCCCTGATGTCATTTTTCTGCATAATACTTTGCACCGTTTTCAAATTGCAACTTTTACCCAAAGCCTTCAATTCAGCATGAATTTTAGGAGCTCCATATCTACATTTAGAAACTTCATATATTTTTTGAATAGCTTCGAGTAGCTCTTTATTTGCTGATTCTCTACTGCTTATTTTTCTTGTGGTCCACTTATAGTAGCCACTAGCAGAAAATCCTACATAATTCCTGTACTTTATAGCAGTTACTATATAAAAAAATATTTTACTCTTTTTGACTGGCCAGGGCTTTTTTTTAAATGTCTCTTTCCCTTGTTACTCTTGCTTTGTAAATCAAACCTTTCTTTGTCGTAAGGAGCCATGTTACCTCTACCTGGAAATGCACCTGCTGCTGACTTTTTTTCGTTGTGTTTCTTTATCGATTTTCCTAATAAAACACCCTTTATTCCTAAATCCTTTGCTGTTTTTGTAATTGTTTGACCTGCCTTTCTTTGTTCATTTGCCAGTTTAACAGCTTCCAATTTGAATTCTGCTGTATATTCTCTTACCATTTCTAGTCCTCCAAAATTTTATTTTACCCAAAAAAACTCTTTTCTTTCTCTCCACTTTTACTGGGTAAGGTCATGCAGCTTTTAGGTAATTTAATGCTAAAAATTTTAGAGAGAAATTTTATACACAATCTCTGACATTTTTCCTTAAGTTGACGCCATTGTCTGTTCAGCTAAGCGGTGTGAGAGACAATATAGCTAAACTGACTTAGATTTACCGACAATTTGAAAAACCGTCATCCCGCTACGTGTTAGCGCCGCGGCGGTATGACGTAGGGAGATCTCTACTGCTATTCCACGTCAAGAACAACCATAAGTTCATTAGGGTTCACATAACCTAAAGCATTTTTTGCTTGCTCATCGAGCAGATCTAAATCTAAGCTTTTTTCATATAAGCCAAATACTTTGTTGTCCAACTTTTCCTTTTCAGAAGAGACATCTTTTAGCAAAAGTTTATTGTCCTCGATTTCTTTTTTTAAATCGATTAACGTCAATAAGCCACGTTTACCT
>NZ_AWUH01000039.1:1518-4209 GCF_000689175.1 Wolbachia endosymbiont of Glossina morsitans morsitans
TTTAACACTAAATCTAGCATAGAAAGTGTTTAGACCGTTTTTATCAAAGTCGATGTTGCTGCTTTCTTACGCAAGTGCACGCTGACTGCTTTGCAATGTGGAGTAAACTTGGGGTGAAGTAAATTATTCCTTCAGGCCTTCAGTGTTTGTTTTTATTGAGATTTCTATTACTCGCTTAGATTCGTTACCTTTAATAATACTTTCTCCACTTCGTTTATGGCTGTAAAGCCAATAGCACTGTGTGTGTTCAGCTAAGCGGTGTGAGAGACAATATAGCTAAACTGACTTAGATTTACCGACAATTTGAAAAACCGTCATCCCGCTACGTGTTAGCGCCGCGGCGGTATGACGTAGGGAGATCTCTACTGCTATTCCACGTCAAGAACAACCATAAGTTCATTAGGGTTCACATAACCTAAAGCATTTTTTGCTTGCTCATCGAGCAGATCTAAATCTAAGCTTTTTTCATATAAGCCAAATACTTTGTTGTCCAACTTTTCCTTTTCAGAAGAGACATCTTTTAGCAAAAGTTTATTGTCCTCGATTTCTTTTTTTAAATCGATTAACGTCAATAAGCCACGTTTACCTGTAATTGTGCTAATGCTGAAATACAATGTAAGGGAAGAAATTAATAAGGCTGCGCTTAAACACAGTAACTTTTGCTTCTTTTTAGATATAAGCACCGTACTTTCACATATAAAAAATATATAACATGAAAAGGTGAACAAAAAGCTAAGAACCTTGACGCGCTTTACACCTTGGCTTTACCTTATTTATAATGTAAATCTTACCACCCCTTTTCACAACTTTACAATTTTTATCTCTGTTACGATGAGATTTTAGCGACCCTTTGACTTTCATATCTATAGTAAGAATTAAATTACTTTACGTTATAATCACTTATCAAGAGTTAGTCAATTGATAACATTTTATTAAAATATTGTATAATTGTTGCTGATACTTCTTCGATCGACTTTTGTGTGACATCGATGATTGGCCAGTTATTCTGTTTAAAGAGCTCCTCTGCTTCTTTAATTTCCTTTTCTACTTTCTCAGGGTGAGCATATATATTATTATCTTCGTTGTTAATTGAAGTAAGTCTATTTTTGCGTATTTCTATTAGCCTACTTACGTCTATTGTTACCCCTATCGTTAGTTTATTTTTTAATTTTGCCAAGTCAACATAAAAGGGTACTCCACTAACAAAAGGAATANTTGCAACTTTATAGCCTCGGTAAGCTAAATACGTACTGGTGGGAGATTTTGATGTACGTGAAACTCCAACCAAAATTATATCTGCTTTATCAATATCTTGAATATTTTGTCCATCATCATGATTAATAGTGTAGTTTATTGCCACAATGCGCTGAAAATATTCGTTATTTATCTCAGTACGCAAGTCAAGCTTTTCGTCTTTTTCAATTTCAAGATAAGACGAAATTTCTCTAATGATATGTGATAATATTGCTCTATAGGGAATTTTCAACTTTATACAGTTATCTTTTAGATATTTTCTTAGCTCATCATCAGTAATAGTGCATATAACAAAATTATGCTCATCACTTTTCCTATTAATTTCCTCCAGAATTTTGTCAATCTGCTCTTCTCCTTTTACAAAAGACCAAACATATTCGATCGTTTCTACAGAATCAAAGTGTTTCAGAGCTGATTTTGCAACTGATATAACAGTTTCACCACTTGAATCCGATACTAAGTGTAGATTAAGCTTTTAAGGCTGAAATTATGCTAATTTGTTGACCTACGTAAATATAGAAAAACTATACTGTTGATAAAACTCAAACTAATTGGTAAATTCTTAACACAATTATTCTCAAAACGAATGTTTTTATTAAAGCCTACAAATTTCTCTTATATTTTAGCTCTACCTTGGCTTGGGGTTATTTGTTTCGCATGTTTTTTAATTGGAATGTCTTTGGCGTTATTCTTCTCTCCAGAAGATTATAAACAAGGAGAAATTGTACGAATCAGGTACATTCATGTGCCTTCTGCATGGCTTGCTCTCGGAATATATGGATTAATTGCATCACTTGGTTTCATTTCATTGGTATGGAACAATAGCATTGCTAGTGTCTNGGCACATGCCGCTGCTCCTGCAGGAACAGTCTTTTCGGCAATATGCTTAATCACAGGCAGCATCTGGGGAAAAGGAACCTGGGGCACTTGGTGGGTATGGGATGCAAGGCTTACTTCAATGCTGATTTTATTTTTCCTATATGTTGGCTACCTTTCATTGTGGAGCGCTTTTGATAATGAAGCGAGGGCAGAAAAATCAGCAGCAGTATTTGCCATCTTTAGTGCTATAAATATTCCTATAGTAAAATTTTCCGTGAATTTATGGTCCACTCTCCATCAGCCAGCAAGCATTTTGAGAAAAGGTGGAATAGCAATAGAAAGTTCCCTGCTGTTGCCACTGGTTGCAATGTTTATGTTTTGTGCCACATTTTTTTTAGTAGTGTGGATACTGTATTCACTTTACTTAATTAATTTATATAAGATAAAGAGAGAAATCAGTATGCGGTATTAGGCCGAGAGCTGAAAATAGAACACACCACATCACCAAGTAGCAAAGTCATTGAATTCCTACTCAAAAAGATTAATGAAGAAACCGTTGATAAAGGTACGTGTAACCCATTTGCTTTTTTTATTCGCGATGATACTGAACAAATTATT
>NZ_AWUH01000040.1:0-1829 GCF_000689175.1 Wolbachia endosymbiont of Glossina morsitans morsitans
ACAATTCTGTTGCAGAAAGCTTCTTTAGCTCATTGAAAAGAGAAATACTTATTGATACTTCACAACACTCTGCTCAACAAACTAGAACTGCAATATTTGAATACATAGAAATTTTTTATAACAAACAACGTCACTATTAACTATTGCATTCCAGAACAATTTGATGCATCATTCTTTTTGTAAAAAACATTCCACACTTTCTCTCCACTTTTTCTGGGTAAGGTCACTGACTCAATACCCAGTCAATATCCTTTCCACCAGTTCTTTTACTGCCGGTACGTAGCCATTCTCATAAAATGGATCTTGCTTAAATTTGTACACATTGTGCCCGGAAAACATGAGTTCGTTCTCAATATCACCACCCTGTATAATGTTTTGCAGTGTTTTTTGTATGCAAAAACTACGCGGATCTGGCTTTCGTCCTGTTGAATGCTCACCATGATCTTTCCAATTGCTAAACAAACAATGACTTAAGCATCCCACACAATTGATTTGATCTTGTCTTATCTCTGCAAACCTGCCTGGCGTCACAAAAATAACAGTTGTATCTGGAGTTTTCATTGCTTCTGTATACCCTACTTTAGTCCATGTATTTGCCAGTTCTTTGTCTTTTGCAGTAAGGTAGATCTTTCTACCTCTGCTACCCATTGCAAATTCATTATTAAATTCTTCGCTAGCATTTTCTGAAAACTTTATTTGACGTGAATTCCGTTCCTGCAACTCACGTATGAAGTTATTTTTTACTGCAGATGAGTAAAACCCTGTTGGACTGAATTTATTTAAAAATACATCACCTTCTTCTAAAGTGAGTAGCTTCTTTTTCCACTCTGCAGAAATTGGGCTTTCTTTCGTCAAAAGTGGACGAGTGCCAAACTGAAAAGCTATTGGTCCAATTTGCAGATTGTCAAACCAATGTTCCCAATCTTTCAAATGCCACACTCCTCCTGCCATAACAATTGGTGTTTCTGAAAGACCGATCTCGTTCATGAAAGATCTAAGCTCTGCAACTCTTTCAAATGGAGCCTGTGGTAGCTCTGGGTCTTCACTGTTACTCAGTCCATTGTGCCCTCCAGCAAGCCATGGATCTTCATACACTACTCCACCAAGCAAATAGGAAGATATTCTTTGGTAAGCACGCTTCCATAATGCTTTAAAAGCACGCACCGATGAGATAATAGGGTAATAATAAACCTGATATTTAGCTGCAATTTCTCCAAGTCTATAAGGCATACCAGCACCGCAGGTAATACCATGAATCAAACCTTTCGCTCCTTCTAGTATGCCATGAAGCACGCGTTCTGCTGCTCCCATCTCCCAAAGTACATTCATGTGTATTCTTCCATGACCTTTTGATATTTCATTTGCTATTCTTGCCTGACTAATTCCAGCTTCAATACTATACTCAATCAATTCACTATGCTTTTCATTTCTTGTTTTGCCTTTATAAATTAGTGGCACTAACTCGCCATTATCATCAATAAGCTTAGCATTTGCACCAGAAAATGTACCCACAGCATCTGCTGCAGCAAATGCTCCGCTTGATCTTCCATCACTAACTGCAATGCCTTTGCCGCCCTCGATGATTGGCCACACTTCCTTTCCTGAAATTACTATCCTTTTATCTTATTTTTCAAAACTTCCTCGCAATCTTTCACTCCATTTTACTTAATTACCAAAAAAATGATAGCTGTTTATTTTTTCTTGTATCATTAAAGCTTCTATAGCTACTCATGCTGTTGTAGTTTGAGAGCAGTTCCCATCGGAAGGGTGTCATTCCAGTGCTTGACACTGGAATGGCTTTGTTGCATCACACTTTATGAGATGGTGAT
>NZ_AWUH01000041.1:0-2204 GCF_000689175.1 Wolbachia endosymbiont of Glossina morsitans morsitans
AAATTTTGCTTATAACTGAGCTGATGAGCTAAGGGTAGTTGTCTTACGCTAAAACAAACGTTTTTAATTAAGTTGCATAGAACCAGTGTCTGGGCACTGGCCCACTGGTGGGAATTGCTCCTAAACTACAACGTTCGTACAGCTATGTGCTTGACACTGGGATGACGTCATAGGGGCACTGGCCTACTTAACCGTCATACCGTCGCGGTATCTCAGCCGCTAACAAGTAGCGGAATGACGATTTATCAAACGCTGCTTAATTTCCCGTAACAGTTGAAAAAATCAATAAAAAATCAATATATCACTATAAATTCACGTATTTTGAGGCTATAATGGTTAATACGCTATATGGTATAATATGGACGATTTTATCAGAGTTAAGGGCGCAAGGGAACATAATCTGCAAGGTGTAGACGTCAATATACCGAAAAATAAGCTAGTCGTTATAACTGGGCTAAGTGGTTCTGGCAAGTCTAGCCTTGCATTTGATACGATTTATGCAGAAGGCCAACGCCGGTACGTTGAAAGCCTGTCAGCTTACGCGCGTCAATTTCTCAACATTCAGGATAAACCAGATGTTGAGTCGATTACAGGTCTCTCTCCTGCAATATCTATCAACCAGAAATCGATCTCAAAAAATCCAAGGTCAACAGTTGGAACTGTTACTGAAATTTACGATTACTTGCGCTTAGTATATGCACGAATAGGAGTTCCTTATTCACCTGCAACTGGATTACCAATAACAAAACAAACGGTGTCTCAAATTGTAGATACTATAATTGCGTTACCTTTGGAAACTAAGATATATATACTTGCCCCTGTTGTGCGTGGTAGAAAGGGAGAACATCTTAAAGAGATATTGGAAATTAAAAGACAAGGTTACGTAAGGTTCAAAATAGATGCTGAAGTGTACAATGTAGATGACTTGCCTAAACTCGATAAGAACAAGAAACACGACGTTTTTGTGGTTGCAGATAGAATATCAATATTGGGCAATATAGGAAATCGACTGCCAAGTGGTATAGAATCCGCACTAAAACTTGGTAATGGTCTAATGTATGTAGAAATAGTAAACCTACCTGACAACCATAATTCCGAGTATAAAAATGGTCAAATTCTGACTTTTTCAGAGAATTTTGCATGCCCCGAGTCTGGTTTCACTCTTGAGGAAATAGAACCAAGATTATTTTCTTTTAACAGCCCTTACGGTGCATGTGGTTCGTGTAATGGGCTTGGTAAAAAGCTGGCTATTGATGTGAAGCTGATAGTGCCAGATGAAACTCTTTCAATATCTGAAGGCGCTTTAAAGCCAGTGGGATCAATGTTCCGTCAAGTGCACACAGGTTATGGATTTTTAAAAAGTGCAATTCTATCACTGGCTGAAAATTGTAAATTTAGCCTTGATGTTCCGTGGAAGAACATAGATCAAGAAGTAAAAGATATGATACTCCTTGGCTTCGGTAAATTTCAAGGTTTGGTCAGTATCTTAGAAAACCAGATGGATTATGATGAAACGCTTTTTGAGCGATATTGCTCTGTTACTCACTGCAGAGAATGCACCGGCTATAGATTGAGAAAAGAAGCGCTTACAGTAAAAATTGATAGCAAACATATAGGTGAAATATCAGGGCTTAGTATCGATGAATCCCTTAAGTGGTTTGAAAATTTGCCAGACAAGCTCACAGAACAACAGAAGCAAATCTCAAATAAAATACTAAGTGAAATAATCAAGAGGCTAACATTTTTAAAGAATGTAGGGTTGAATTACCTAACGCTTGATCGAGAATCTAGCACTCTCTCTGGCGGCGAGAGTCAGAGGATCAGACTTGCTTCACAAATTGGCTCTGGTTTAACAGGAGTGCTGTACGTGCTTGATGAACCCTCGATAGGCCTTCATCAATGCGATAATGATCGGTTAATTGCTACACTGAAAAACTTGAGAGACATGGGTAACACTGTAATCGTTGTTGAGCATGATGAAGATACAGTAATGGCTGCTGATTATGCGATTGATATTGGTCCTGGAGCTGGCGTAAATGGTGGAAAAGTTGTTGCAGAAGGAACACCAGACCAGGTGCAAAGAAATTCGGGGAGCATAACAGGGCAATATTTGAGTGGAGAGAAAAAAATTTTAATTCCAAGGAGAAGAAAGCAAGCAACTCAGTTCATAAAAGTAATAAATGCATGTGAAAATAACTTAAAAA
>NZ_AWUH01000042.1:0-3451 GCF_000689175.1 Wolbachia endosymbiont of Glossina morsitans morsitans
AAACTAACTGTTACCATTTTACCGTCCTCAAATCTACTTTCTTATATTCAGAGTTTTCTTCCTTTTTGCTCGCTTTTATTGGTTTACTTAACACTAATTTTTCATATGCATCTAATAGATACAACTCTGCTAATCGATTTACTTCATAACTACAACTAATACGAGCTATTAATTTCTTGTTGCCCATGAGCTCTAAAATATATTATCCATCGAGACATATGGTTATTTGATCATTAGCTCTATAAATAAATTCAACTCTACGTTCTTTTTGTAGAAGCTTTCGGGAAATAGTCTTCTCAAGTTTCAGGTTTATTACAATATTGTTGGCGGAGTCCCGTCACGGTATCTCTAGATCCCGCTAACACGTAGCGGGATGACGAATTTGTTGTTTTTCAAATTGTAGGTAAACCTAAGCCACTTTAGCTATCTGTACGAACATCTAGTAAAACGACCTAGCTGTAGCTAAAGTAATCTAGAAAATTAACGATATTTTATTCCCCGGGGAACGCTCTATTCTGTTTTCCAACTCTAGTTCTAAAAGAGCCATTAGAGCGATGTTGGTAGAAAGTCCGCTTGCTAATATAAATTCATCTATATCAACAGGTACAGAGTTAATATGATCAACTATAACAGATTTTGCCTGTTGCAATTTTCCTTGTTTTTGGTTAACAGCATAGTGCTCAACATCAAATAGTTTTTTTTGCTGCGGAGGTAGACTAAACCTAATACTCTCTATTATGTCATCAGCGGATTCGATAAGCTTAGCACCGTTGTTAATTAAATAATTACTACCCCTACAGCGTGAATCTAAAGGGAAACCAGAAACTGCAAACACCTCTCTCCCTTGATTTAAAGCAAAATCTGCTGTTATTAGAGAGCCAGAACGTTTCGATGCTTCAATCACTACAACACCTAGCGATAGGCCAGATATAATTCGATTCCTTTGAGGAAAATATTGAGGCTTTGGTTTAGTAGCAAATGGAAGCTCAGTAATTACTAACCCACCGTTCCCAGTGATTTTTTTGTATAGATCAAAATTCTCTTTTGGATACACCACATCAATTCCGCTTGCTGTAACAGCAATAGTGGGATGATTTTTGTATATTACACTGTTTGCTGCAGTATCGATTCCTTTTGCAAGTCCAGAAACGATAACAAAACCAGCTTCGCTTAAATCAAGTGCCAACTTATTGGCAAAATTTCTTCCATTCATTGAAGAGTTACGCCCACCGATTATTGCAATTATCTCACGGCTTAATAATGATATATCACCAAGCGCAGTTATTACAGGAGGACAACTAGAGATATTTCTTAAAAGATCAGGGTAATCTGGGTCACATGCGGGTATAATTTTAGCTCCAATTCTTTCTGCATTATTGATTTCTTCTCGTGCATCTTGAATGCCATACACCTTATTATTAGCCACCCTATTGAGATATTTCAACACCTCATCTAGCGATCCATGTGTTCTTAGTATACTAAAAAACTTTGTTGCTCCTATAGTTCTAGCCAAGCTTAACCATACTTCTAATTCTTTGTTGTTCAATTTATTTATCTTCATAAAAGGCTTGAATTTCTTATCAATTTAGTGTACCCAAGATAATGCAAATATACAGTGTTTTATGACGCATTTTGTTACAGATAAATGCATAAAATGTAAATATACGGACTGTGTGGAAGTATGTCCCGTTGACTGCTTCTATGAAGGTAAAAACATGCTCGTGATTAACCCAGATGAATGTATTGATTGCGGAGTGTGCATGCCTGAGTGTCCAGTGGATGCAATTGTAACTGATGATTCCATAAAAGATATTTTAGAACTAGATGAAGAGTTACTGAACAGTGAACAAAAAATCTTCAAATCATTTTACAACATAAACGTAGAATACTCACAAAAATGGCCAAATATCACAGCTAAGAAGCAACCTCTCTATACCGCAGAAGAGTATAAGGAAAAAAAGGATAAAACAGCTTATTTTGATGAAAATTTAGAATAATGCTACTGAAGGAAAAGAAACTTTTTGTATTTCAGGGTTGTTGTTTTTGGTTGCTGAAAATAGTTGCGTTATCTAAGTTGTTATGCTGATAAATTAGTATCGATTAATTTAAGGATTAAGGAAAAAGGCTTATTGACTTTTGAAATATTTGATTATAAAACTAGCTGTTAGCATTAAATCTTGGGGGTGAGTTATGAGTATAAATAAGAGAGAAACCATTAAAAAGATTGAAGGGTTACTTTTTCAAGCGAACGGTGATCTTGAAAAAGCATGTGATCTATTATCAACAGTAGAGTTAACCGAAGATGATATTAAAATATTGCTGGAAGAGATGATAAAAGAGTATCATAGCTTGTTTGAAAAGATTTCTTGGAGTTGTGGAATTACTGCAGGCGGTGCACAAGATGCCAACGCAAGCAGCTTCAACGAAGTTTTTAAGCTAGGTTCAAAAGAGTTAGCATTGGCAATGATGTCAGATCTCAGAAAGTCTTATGATCAAGAATTATTTAAGAAATATAAAAAAGAAGAAATGTCTTATCCTGAAGGAGAAAGAGTACAATTTATTAGAGAATTAAGAGTTTTAAGTAGAATACTTACTATGTCTTTAATAAGGAAACTTGATGAAGTTTACAAGTTTACTCCAGAAGAAATTGAGCGTTTGACGGAATATATATTAGTTAGCAGCTATGATACAAACAAAAGTCTCTCTGATATAGACAAATATGTGCATGCACTATCTGCCTTAATTAGAAACCCCTCACTTGATGCAAAAAAGATATTTGAGCTAAATAATCGAATGATAATACACACTACAGCCTTAATTGATTTAGTAACTAGTGGAGTAGTGAAAAAAGAAGAAGCAAAAGAACAATCTGCTGAGGATTTAGAAAAGCTTATCTGTGAACAGTATAAAGGTGCAGCAAACGCGCCACTACCGTTGCCGAGCACGCTATTTGAAGTGGATAAAAAAAGTGCTTGAAGAAAGTAAGAAGGTCTAGTAGTAGTAGTAGTATAGTTAGCCAAAGTAGGTATTTAATAAGCTTAATGTAATTATTATATATGCTATATAGTAAAACATAGAATGCTTATGGTTCCAACTATAGCAATTTTAAGTGGTGAGTTTTCTTGTGAAAGAGAAATATCGCTTATGAGCGGAAAAGCAGTAAAGACGGCGCTCGATAGCCTTTCATATAATGCAATAGAAATAGATGTTGACAGCAACATTGCTGAAAAGCTTAGAAGAATTAATTCGGGCCTTGCTTTTATCGCTCTGCATGGTCTGCATGCTCTGCTGGACCTTATGGTGAAGACGGCTGCATTCAAGGTTTATTGGAGATTTTAGGTATAAAATATACACACTCAGGAGTTATGGCTTCTGCTGTTGCTATGAATAAAGTGATGTCAAAGCATATATTTCGGTCCCTTAGTATCGACACTCCAAAAGGTTATGTAAT
>NZ_AWUH01000043.1:0-9637 GCF_000689175.1 Wolbachia endosymbiont of Glossina morsitans morsitans
CTCTTTTTACAATAATCCGAACAGACCGTAATATGCTACTGGCCTGCTATAGCCATAAACACATATCTTATCGCATTCGGACTATTATAAGAAAGGCTATAACTGTGGAAACTGACAGTAGCAGTAATAAGACTGAAAAACAAACAAAACCAACAGAAGCTGAACAAGAAACTGTTATGGCAAGTGTGATAGAAAATATGGATAAAAATTCTGATATTGAAGCAGAAACTTCTAACAGTGTTGCAAATTCACAACATCCCTTAAAAATAAAGACAGGAAGTCCTCTTGAAGTGGGAAAGTATAAGGTGGAGCTGCAAGTAACATATAATGATGTAAAGAATTTTTATGATACCATACGTGGTAAATATCACGCTGGCGATGGATATAACTACGAACAAGTAATGGTTTTATATAATGAAATTGTTAGGCCCGCTCACAATCATCATTACGAGCTGTTTACTCTTGATGAAGCACATGTTGCTAATGATCACCTGTTTATCAAGGGTCAGGATTTTGGAACTCTAAATGATTTTAATGAGGCATTCTATAAAAGTGATGAGTTAATTGATTGCTTATCAAGTATAGACATCAGCTCGCCCCATTCTCTTTTACCAATATTACTTTCTTCTCTAGTAACGTTTTCCCCTTTAATTAATTTGCGAATTATTTCTAGACCAGTTCTTGAAATACAGGCTGATTCTAGGCAATATTCAACAAAGGCATTGTAGGCCAGTGGAACCCATTTTTTTATTATATCCAGCATAACTTCTGCATAAACTCTGATTTCATATTGGGAATGCTTATCAGCTCTAAGCTTCAAAAAATGAAGGAGATTATGCAGATCTATTTTCCAATAAAATTGCGTGTAGTAATTAAGCATTAGGTTAGTTCTGGCAATTTCTCTTGCAAGCCCCTGCCCAATAAATTTTTCATAATGAGAATATACTAAATTAGAGTCATTTGTTAGAGAATCTATTATTTCCTTTGAGGTATCTGGATCAAAAGCTTCCCCGCTACCTTGTTTATTATTGTCAGATTGTTTTGCAACTTGTTCTGGTTTAGGTGTATAAAATTCATTATCAAGTATTGAATACCTTGCTGAATATTCATTCACATTTGCAGTTCTATGCCTTATCCATTGCCTTGCAACAAAAATTGGAAGTTTCACGTGAAACTTAATTTCACACATTTCAAATGGAGTTGTATGATGATGTCTCATTAAATACTTTATAAGTGCTTCATCCTGACTTGTCTGTTTTGTTCCCTTGCCATAAGAAACACGAGCAGCTTGAACTATAGCGCTATCAGAGCCCATATAATCCACTACTCGAATAAATCCATGGTCTAATACCTTATGTTCTTCATATAAGATTGCATCTATTTCTTTTACTATAGTTCGTTTGGTTGCTTCATTCATAAAATATCCTCAAGACGAAATGGAGATATCAGCTCCACATGAATTGAGTTTTTCATGCATTGCTTCATATCCTCTCCATAAATGATGTGAATTGTTTATTATAGTTTCTCCACCGGCTACCAAAGAAGCAAGCACCAAAGCTGCTGTTGATCTTAAGTCAGTAGCATATAGATTAGCTCCAGATAAGCTTTTTATTCCACTTATAGTAGCTTTGCCTTTCTCGATGCTGATATTAGCACCTAACTTTCTCAATTCATCTGCATGTGTAAATCTGTTTTCAAAAATGTTCTCTTCAATTACTGATATCCCATCAGCGATGCACATTGCAGACATCAGTTGTGGTTGCATATCACTGGGAAAATTGGGGTATGGATCTGTCGCAACGTTAGCAGACTTAATAGAGCCATTTTTTCTGGAAATAACAATGCCTCCATCATACAGTTCAACCATAGCTCCTATAGTCTCCAACTCATTTGTAACACACCTTATATCAGATAGATTTATTCCTTCCAACTCCAACTTACCACCGGTTATTATAGCAGCTAGTGCATAGGTGCCTGCTTCTATGCGATCTGGTATTATTTTATGAACACATCCATTTAGTGCTTCAACTCCTGTTATTATGACCTTTGTATTATCAATTTCAATATCAGCACCCATTTTCTTCAGAAAATCTATTAAATCAAGAACTTCCGGCTCAGTTGCAGCATTGTTTATTGTTGTCACTCCTTCTGCAAATGTTGCTGCCATTATTACATTTTCTGTTGCGCCAACACTTATTTTCTCAAATGTGATTTCTTTTCCTTGTAGCTTTCCTTTCACTGTTGCAATTATATTATAGCCGTCAATTTCAATTTTAGCTCCCATTTCTTCTAATGCTTTAATATGCATATCAACGGGACGCTTTCCAATGTTGCATCCACCAGGAAATGCTGTTCTCGCTTTGCCAAATCTGCTAAGCATTGGACCCAATATTAGAAAAGAAGTTCTTAGCTTACTTGCGGTTTTATATGGCATCACGTGATTGTTGATATTGCTGCAGTCAATTTTCAAAGTATGGTTCGCTTTATAATTTTTATTGTGCATAAAGTTCACTTCTGCTCCAAGACTTTCAAGCAACTTAGACATTAGATGCACATCAATTAAATCAGGTACATTATGCAAAATTACCGGGGAGCTACTTAATAGACTTGCTGCCATTATTGGTAAAACAGCATTTTTTGAGCCATTAATCTTGATTTTTCCGACCAAAGGTTTGTAGTTATTTCTTATTAATATCTTGTGCATTTAATTAGATATAAAGTATAATTCATTAGTTTATTGAAGTCTTACTAAGTATAATAGATTGACCGTAAAAGGCAAAATTTGCTTTTTCTTCCTCATCATCCCAGTGTCATGCTACCTGCATGATACCTGATGCGAATTGCCCCCGAAATTTTATACTATGAATTACTCAAATGACGCTCTCGAGCTTGATCAAACCAAATAACACCAATTGCAACAATGAAATAACCAGCTGCTCCTAATGTAAGGCGAATTACTGCATCGAAAGTTGACAGAGGAGGAGACGGCATTAGAATGCTCAAAACACTATACACAAGATTATTTGTTGCATGAGCAATAGTTACTGGCCAAATCGAGTTGTCTTTTTCAAACAACCAGGTAAACATTATAGACATTGCACAAATATAAAGGGTATAAGCACAAATAGTCGGGAATGTAAAGCCATCCTTCCACAAAGCTGAGCCAGCAACCACATAAGTTGGTATGTGCCATACTGACCAAATAATACCGACAATAATTGCTCTTATATAAAAATTTGATATTTTGCTTTTAAGATTTTTCAAAAGATAGCCACGCCAACCGATCTCTTCACCAAGAGACATAACGATCCACATCACAAAGGTTGATAATAAAACAAATAACATCACTAATGGACTCAAAACTGCACTCAAATCCTTTACACGGTCTAACGTAAAAGACTCTCGGAAAAATGAAAAACCGCAGTAAATTGACAAAAGACCATTGGAAATTAGCATACTTACCAGAATAAGTATAAACCCTAATAGACAGTTTTTTGGCGAACTAAGTTTAAAAAGATCCCTTACCTTCTGCTTATTATCAATGGTTAGCAAAATTGCAACTGAAGCCGGAACAAATGTTGTTAATAATGTTATGTCTTTGAAAGGTAAGCACCAAGCTATAATGCACGTCAAAAAATATGTAATTACAACAAATAATGTACAATTAATAGTGGTTAAATTCATGCATACGCCTATCAATTCCTTTTCTGCATTATTGATCTTTATTCATAAATTGTCAATAAAATACTTCTTCAGGGATGAATAGAATATTTTTTCTTTTTGAATTGCTATTGATAGTTGAATTTTTATATGTTTTCCCTTTCACAACCGTTTGTCATCCCAGTGTCATGTGCTGGGATGACAGTAGGAGAGCTGCTTGCATGACCAGAGGAAGACACTGGGGTGACATCAACTAAACTTGTCCAAATATGAGCGATGCATTAGTGCCACCAAAACCAAACGAATTAGATAGTGCATATTGAATTTTATGCTCCTGAGCTTTAAACGGTACAAAATTTAAATCACATCCTTCTGAAGGCTTGTGAAAATTTAAGGTTGGCGGAATAATTCCATTATTTAACGCAAGAATACTGAATATTGCTTCAACGCTCCCTGCAGCACCAAGTAAATGTCCTATAGAAGATTTAGTTGAAGAAAGAGGTATTTTATAAACGTAGTCACCAAATAACTGTTTCATCGCTATTACTTCAATTTTATCTCCAAGTGAAGTTGAAGTTCCATGTGCATTGATATACCCTACTTGATTGGGATTAATTTGCGCGCTCTTTAAAGCAAGCTGCATTGCCTTAAATGCGCCTCTTCCTTCTGGATGTGGTGCTGTAATGTGGTGCGCATCTCCTGTGAGTCCGTACCCAACCAGTTCAGCATGTATTTTTGCCCCCCTTTTTTTTTCATGTTCGTATTCTTCCAACACTAATATACCTGCTCCTTCACCCATAACAAAACCATCGCGTTCTGCATCCCATGGTATTGAAGCTTCTTTGGGTTTATCATTGAATTTAGTTGATAACGCTTTCATAGATGCAAAACCTGCAATTCCAACTCTACACAGTGCACTTTCTGCTCCACCTGCAATCATAACATCTGCTTCACCAAGTTTTATAGTTCTTGCTGAGTTTATGATTGCATGCGCACCTGTTGCACATGCGGTTACTGCTGAATCGTTTGGACCTGTAAATTCGTATTTAATAGAAATATGGCCAGATATCAAATTTATTAGACTTGCAGGGACAAAAAATGGACTGACACGTCTGGGCCCTTTTTCCTGCATGGTAATAACATTTTCTTGAATTGACGGAAGACCACCTATACCAGAGCCAATAGTCACACCAACACGTTCCCGATTGATATTTTGGCTTTCCAAAATTAATGAATCATCTACTGCCTGAATAGCTGCTGCAATACCGTAATGGATAAAACGATCTGTCCTTTTTGAGTCTTTCTCAGAAATATAATCTAGTGGATTGAAATGGTGCTCAATGTTGTCTGATTGCAACGGCACCTGCCCTGCAATTTTGCAAGCAAGATCAGAAGAGTCAAATCTATCCGTATTGATTGCTTTTATGCCAGACTCACTTTTTATTAGCCTTGACCAAGTGTTGTCAACATCTGCCGCTAGTGGAGTGATTAAACCAACACCAGTGACTACTACTCTTCTGCCCATTTAACACTAACTATTAGCCTTTTTTATTATTAATGTAGTCAACTATTTGCTCCATAGTTTCCATTTTTTGTGCGTCTTCATCTGGAATTTCTATTCCAAACTCTTCTTCTGCTGCCATGATGATTTCAACTGCATCTAAGCTGTCTGTACCATGCTCCGAAAGCTTTGAAGAGCTGTTGAATTTCTCTACATCCTTACTAATATGCTCTAGTATAATCTTTTTCACTTTCTCTTCTATGTCTTCTCTAGTGCTCTTTGCTAGTTCGCTATTCACATTTCTTACCAAAAAAATAACCTATTTCTTTGATGTTATAAAAAATTTTTATGTTTGCAATATCTTTTATAACTGGTAAACTACAGTAAAGTTTTCTACTGCCCTAGCTGGCTAGCGTTGCGTGCTAAACAATTAACAATTCAAAAATGCTAGACGAAACAACAAAAAATTTGCTTATTGTAGAAGTAAATAAACTCTTACCCGAAAATAGCGAGAATAAGCTTATATCAGCTATGCGTTATATACTCCTTGCTCCTGCAAAACATATACGCTCCTTTTTAGTCGTAGCTTCATCGCGAGTGTTTAACGCGGAAGCTAAAAAAGTAATATCAGTTGCTGCAGCAATTGAATTTGTTCATGCTTACTCTCTAATTCACGATGATTTACCATGCATGGACAACAGTGATACCCGCAGAAGCCAGCTAAGCTGCCATAAAAAATTTGATGAATCAACAGCAGTGCTTGCCGGAGATGCACTACTTACTCTGGCTTTTGAGGTATTATCTTCGTTAAATGAGAAACGCTGTGAGATCATAAAAGTTCTTTCTCAGGCAATAGGAATTAGGGGAATGGTGGGAGGACAGGCTTTAGATATTAACAGTGAGCATATAGATTTTAGCCCCCAACCCTCTGTCATTCAAGTAGCGGACACTGGGATCCAGAAGGCTTTGCCTACAAGCATTTCGTGCAAAAAGCCATGCGATAGTGGAGCTGAACATGAAATGGATTCCAGTGTCAGCTACTTGCATGACACCCTTTCTACCTTAAAACTACAACATTCGTACGGCTGCATGTATGACGCTGGAATAACGTCGGGCCAAGCTGATAAAATAAAAGAAATTCATTTGATGAAAACCGCAAAACTATTTGCAGCTTCATGTGAAATAGGTGCTATAATAGGGGATGCTACAGACAAGCAACGTAAAGCGTTATATAACTATGGAATAAATCTAGGGCTTATCTTTCAAGCTAAGGATGATATTGAAGACTACGAACAAGATAAAACAAATAACCTAATGTCTGTGCTTGGTAAAAGTGAAGTAGAGGACTATATAGACGGCCTCTTTAAACAAGGCTTGGATAATTTGAGTGCGCTTTCAGGGGATACTAATTATTTATATGATTTATTGAATCAAGTAAAGAAAGATGGTTAGAAAAATTATATTACAAATGCTTATTTCCGTAGTAACGATTCTCACTTTAACTTCTACTTTTGTGTTTACTATTGTCTATATAAGCAAAGGTAAACCGGAAAAAAAGGACAAGCTTTATGAGATAAATGCCACGCATGGTGGTCTGATACAGACGATAGCATATTACCTAGTGAAGCCAATACTTGAATCAGCGCTTGACCGCTATATTGAAAAGCATGGGCTGACAGAATATTTAGAAGAAATGACACAGCAAAAAGAAGAAGATTCAATAAATTTTTATGAAATTACTGAAGGCAGTGGCAGCAAGGCTTTTTGTGGCCTGGAAGTCCTATTGCAAATATATAAAATTTCTAATAATAACTTAGCAACACTCCCTAGCAAAGTTTCTGATGTTACTTTGAAAATAGGTCAAGATAACCTAAAAGAAGTGAGTTTAGGGGTAATAGGTATGAAAGAAGGCGGAGAGCGTGTAGTTACTATTGCCAATGATAACAAAATGAATTTTAATTCTTATTACGTCAAACTGATCGAAATAAAGGATAAATATCCCGACTCGGTAAATAATCTGATGGTTTTTAATGACTTAATTAACAAGACTGGAAAACAAGTAAGGTGCGGTGATGAGATATCGGTTAAATATAGCGTAAAGGAGCATAATGGAGAATATATAGCCAAAGATCAAACAGTGCAATTTAGGGTTGGCGATAAAAAAATACCACTTGCTATAGAGCTTGGAGTTGTGGGAATGAGAGCTGGTAATAAAAGAACTATTCTTTCTCCGCCTGACCTTTTGACTATTACTGACGATATGTTAATAAAAGACATAGATTATGATGAAGAAAATATCTCAATAATTGACTTAAGCTTAGATGTTAAGCAAGAGGTCGCAGCACACCATTCTACTGTTGAAAAACAGCCTAAAGAATATAGCTGAAATTTTAGGTCTACTGGCTGACCTTCTGAACACTTTCTATACTACTTAAAGTAGGCTTTTCGTTTTTCCTAAAGTATAAACTTAGATAAATCAAGCTGCTTCGAAATTGACTCAAGTTTATCTTTTACATACTCGCTGTCTATAATGAATTTTTCGCTATTTTTCTCAGAAGCAATGAAACTTATCTCATCTAAAAGCTTCTCCATAACAGTGTGAAGCCTTCTTGCGCCTATATTTTCCACTTGCCTATTAACTGTAAACGCTATTTCAGCTATGGTTTTTATACCATCATCAGTGAACTCAAGTGTCACATTTTCTGTTTTCATTAAAGCTATGTACTGCTTTAACAAACTAGATTCTGGTTCCTTTAATATTCTTATTAAATCTTCTTGAGTAAGTGCCTTAAGTTCTACCCTGATCGGTAATCTGCCCTGCAATTCCGGTAAGAGGTCAGATGGTTTAGACTGATGAAAAGCACCAGATGCAATAAATAATATATAGTCTGTTTTTACATGGCCATACTTAGTTGTAACAGTTGTTCCTTCAAGTAATGGTAGCAGATCGCGTTGCACTCCTTCTCTGTTTACTTCACCTTTTACTTCTGTACGCGCTGCAATTTTGTCTATTTCATCCAAGAATACTATACCGTCATTACTAACAAGATCAATAGCTTCTTTGATTATCTTATCTTCATCCATTAGCCCTTCACTTTCTTCATTAATTAATATTTCACGCGCTTCTTTTACCTTCACCGTAATAGTTTTTGTTTTTTTGCTCCCGTTAAACATCTTGCCCATTATTTCTGTTACATTCATCACACCAACTTGCCCACCTGGCATACCTGGTATATCGAAAGTAGGTAACATACTCTTGCTCTCTCTGACGTTAATAGAAACTTCTCCGTCCTCAAACTCTTTATTCCTCAACCTTTCTCTAAAAATTTTTTTACTCTCTTCGGTTGCATTTTCGCCTACCATAGAGTTTACTATTGTTTTCTCAGCTAAAATTAAAGCCTTTTTAGCTAAGGCTTTACGGGCTTTCTCTTTAACTAAAACTATTGCTGCATCAACTAAATCGCGTATTATCGAATCAACGTCACGTCCAACGTACCCTATTTCAGTAAACTTCGTTGCCTCAATTTTTATGAACGGTGCACCGGCAAGTTTTGCTAAGCGACGAGCTATTTCAGTTTTACCAACCCCTGTATGACCGATCATCAATATATTCTTAGGTATGATTTCATCACGCAATGGAAATGGAACCTGATTGCGACGCCAACGATTTCTGAGCGCAATAGCAACAGCACGCTTTGCATCATCCCGTCCGATTATGAATCTGTCCAATTCTTTAACTATCTTCTGTGGTGGCAGGTCATCTAACAAAACTTGAGTGCTGTCATTAACTTGAACATCGCTGTCATTTGAATCAAAACCACTCTTAGTATCTTTATAGAGGTTATCTTTTTCATCGTAGGTGTCACTACTACAAGACCGCCCTTCTGAAAGGGTTATGGGCTGATTGGAAAAATTGGTGCATAAAGTTTTTTGCTTGGAAGACATATCACTCCTCTATCTTTTCAATAACTACATTATGATTTGTATAAACACATATATCGGCAGGTACCTTCATAGCCTTTTTCGCAATTTCCTCTATTGATATTCCTTTAATATCAATTAAAGCTCTTGCTGCAGATAGAGCAAAATTTCCCCCAGAGCCAATAGCGGCGATTCCATCTTCAGGTTCCCGTAATTACTAATGAAATAGATTTATCTGCAACGATCATCATAGCCTCTAATTTCCTCAGATATTTATCCATTCTACAGTCTTTTGCAAGTTCAACACATGCTCTCATTAATTGCCCTGGGTGCTTATCAAGTTTAGATTCTAGTCTTTCAAAGAGAGTAAATGCATCAGCTGCTGCTCCAGCAAACCCAGCAATTACAGAATCACCAGAAAGACGCCTAACTTTTTTTGCTCCGGATTTTATAACAGTGTGGCCCAATGAAACTTGTCCGTCACCTATTACCTACAGGTTGTAGGTAAGCAAAATGCCAACTGCTTTAACAGCAGAATATAGCCCATCATCAAAA
>NZ_AWUH01000043.1:9937-11321 GCF_000689175.1 Wolbachia endosymbiont of Glossina morsitans morsitans
GCTCCGGATTTTATAACAGTGTGGCCCAGTGAAACTTGTCCGTCACCTATTACTACTACACTTTTATTTTTTCTAATTGACAGTATAGTAGTGCCATACATTTTACTGTTGTCGTGTTGAATCATTTTTCTATCACTTTAAATAAGAATCCCATTATACTTTAATCTTTAGTCAAAATTGCTAAATATGTTTAATTATAGCTTATAATATAATGCCTTCCTTATAACATTTAAAGTGTAGATGCAAAACATAATTCACCCAGATTTGGAAAAAAGTATAAATAATTGGTTTGAGGCAAAATTTAACGGCCTTGCATTGCCATTTTATAGCTCTATAGATCTTAGAAACTCCAGCTACAAAATTGCCCCAGTGGACGCTAATTTATTTCCTGCGGGGTTCAATAACTTAAGTGAAGAATCAAGAACGATGGCAGCAAGATTGATAGAAAGCTACTTTAAAAGACATCAATACAAAAAGGTTCTTATAATACCGGAAAATTATACACGAAATAAAATGTATATAGAAAACGTATTTGCTATAGAGAAAATACTGCAACTGGCTGGTTTTGAAACTAAGATTGGCCTCTTTCATAATGAAACGTACAATTTAATAGAACCGTATGAAGCTATTGTGAAGGAAACCTCTCTATTAAAGACAACTTCAGGATTTGTGCCTGATGTTATTATACTGAACCGTGATATGACGAGCCACATTCCAGACACGCTAAAAGACGTAAAGCAAGATATAGTACCAAGCCCACTATACGGTTGGCATAGCAGGCAGAAATTTAAGTATTTTGAAATCTATCAAGAATTAGCGTCCGAGTTTTGTAGCGAATTTAAAATGGACCCATGGCTAATTTCTGTGCTTACAGAGAGCTGTGATGGAGTTGATTTTGATGATGATTCATCACTAGGAGCAGTAGCAACTAAAGTTGACCAAATATTATCTCTAGTGCAAAAAAAATATGAGGAATATGAAATAAAAACACAACCTTACGTTTTTATCAAAGCAAGCAATGGCACATATGGGATGGGCATTATAACAGCAACAAGTGGAGAGGAAATATTAAACCTCAATAAAAAAAAGCGTCATAAAATGAAAAAGATAAAAGAAGGAATAGCAATCAATAGTGTTATTATACAAGAAGGTGTACCAACCATTGACGTATTTAAAAGCAGTTCTGCAGAACCGCTAATATACTATATAGTAGATACTCCAACATGTTACTTATACCGATGTAATAGCAGGAAAGATGTATATTCCAGCTTAAACTCCATTGACTGCGAATTTTATGACGTTAGCAAAATAGTGGAAGAGAAACCTCTAGCACTTTGGAATATAGTTAGTAAATTAGCAGTGTTAGCATTAGCGGTAGAAATAA
>NZ_AWUH01000044.1:0-1064 GCF_000689175.1 Wolbachia endosymbiont of Glossina morsitans morsitans
TTTTTATGTTCTAAATGCTTTATAAGCGCATTTTAGCTTATATTAGGTAAAAACCTAGAAATTTTATAAAAACATAAGGTGCACATAGTGCAAAAAATTAAACATAAGACGCCAGATACGTGAGTTTTTTTGTCATTTAATCTGTACAGAGAAGATAAATAAATAGCTTCACTATCATGATAAGACGGCTGGCGGAGTTTGTCAAGCAAGTTTTTTTGTTTCTGCGGGCTACCTGAGTCTATTGATTTCATTAGAGCCGAAACTCTTGTGACCTAGGTGATAATTCTATCTAAAAGAATGCCGAAAAAGAGCAAGGGATCGTCAGGATTGAAATTTTTGTATTGGCGGTGAAATATGAACCCTACAGCATGTAGAGCAATATAAAAAATGTTATTTAATGATGATAAGATACCAGCATATAGCCATGCCATAAGAGATATTAAATAAAATCTTTTCAACCAAGATTTTGTTGTATCACCAAAATATAATGCGGTAGATTTCATCCCGAGTCTTTCATCATCTTTTTTATCTTGATTGGCGTATATGGTGTCATAGCTAAGTGTCCAAAAGACGCATCGTATATAAAACAGCAGGGATTCTATACTGATCTGGTTTGTTATTGCTGCTGAGCCCATGAGCGATCCTATATTGAAGGTAAACCCTAAGAACAATTGTGGCCACCAAACATACCGCTTTAATAAAGGGTAAGTAGCTATCATACACATTGAGATTATTCCAAGTATAAGTGTAGTTTTATTAGTTAATAATAAGATTACCAGGGCAATAGACAGTAGCAGTGAAAGTAAAGCTAAAGCCTGCTTTATGTTTAATGCACCACTTGCAAGTGGCCTATATTTTGTTCGTTCAACGTGCGCATCTATTTTTCTATCGAAGATATCATTGATTATGCACCCTGCTGGTCTCATTAAAAATGCACCTATAGTAAACAAAACAAGGAGAAAAAGAACCTGATACGATAGAGAAGTTGAGGCTAAAAGAATACCGCTCAAACTGGGAATAATCTCAATGTGTATGATAGCTACTTACCCTTTATTAAAGCGGTA
>NZ_AWUH01000044.1:1097-5293 GCF_000689175.1 Wolbachia endosymbiont of Glossina morsitans morsitans
CCGCTTTGCATGACCAAATGGGCTAATGCCATATATAATTCCAAAATTGATGGATTTTACTTTGCGTCTTAATTGCTCATCTATTTCTTGCACTCCAATAACTTTTTTTCTACCATATCTACAACTGGCTCATGAATAAGGTATATGAAAAAAATTACACCACAAATGATAAGTATATTTATGATTTTACCCTTATTCATCTTTATCTTGAGCTTCACTTTTGTTACAAGATCCATTTTATTTATGTTTTTATTTCATGCTGACAATTATATCTTAAATACCATAATTTTCAGTAAAATTTGACTTCAGAAGTATTCTATTAATTCAATATTAACCTTTTTATGTGTAAAATAGTTAATATAATATTAAAGCAGGCTGATGAATATAAGCACGATAGATAATACGCTGCAAAATTACATAACAAAATACATTGAACAAACATTCGCTACACACGTGCTAGGCAATAGATACGACAAATTGTATAGGAAACTTCTAAGTGGTACAGAAGAGATAATAAAGCTTGCTGTAAATGAAGCAAAACACTACGATGAAAATTTAGAAGATCTATATAACAATTCAAGGTTTAATAAGAAATTTATTCAAGCTATTGCTAAACATCAGGTGTCGGAATTTTTAAATACTTATCCGAAAAGAAAAGAAATTGTTGCAGAATTTTACAATGAACATCACATTAACGAAAGTGATTTAAAGACTCTGGAAAAGGGGAAAGATTTAGTAAATAAAATAAATAACATTAACTTACTGCAACAAAATGAAAAAAATGAGGAACTCAATATTAGAGAGACAATCAATCAATAAAAATGCCTTCCATAGAAAAACACAAGTTAGAACATTCAAAATAACCTTGGCGAAGTATGGCAAAATAAACAACTTATGGATAGTCTATTTCATTTTAACTCCTGGCACGCTTTAGTAATACTATCACATTCAATTTCTAATTGTTCCTGAGAGGTTGCATAAGAAATTCTGATAAAATTTTCTAGAGCAAATGCAATTCCTGGAACCACAGCAACCAAATGATCTCCCAGTAAGTATTCAGTAAAATCTAAATCATTATTTATTATCTTACCACTTTTTATGCTTTTACTGAGCAATCCTTCACATGAGACAACTAAATAAAACGCACCTTGTGGAACAGACGCTGATAATCCCGGGGCAGAATTTAGCTCTTTCACCATAAAATCTCTACGACTCTTAAAAATTCTTGTTCTTTCTTTCAAAAAACTATGATCGCCGTTTAATGCTGCTGCTGCTTGTGCTATCGAATTTGGATTAGAAGTGCTTTGAGACTGCAGCGTAGAGATAGCTTTTACCACATCACTTCTACCTGCAATATACCCTATTCTCCAGCCTGTCATTGCATAGGCTTTTGATACTACAAAAACTCTATCATAAAGCTTCGGCTCAACCTGAGCGATAGTAAAAAACTTTTCGTCGTATATTATATGCTCATAAATATCATCTGTAACGACATTCATATGTGGATATTCAAGCAATACTTGTGCTATGTCTTTCAATTCATCACATGTGTACATAGCTCCTGCAGGGTTGTTCGGTGAGTTAAGAATTAACCATTTAGTTTTTTTAGTTATCCTGCTTTTCAATAATTCCGCTGTCAGTTTAAAATTTTGTTTGCATTCTACTACAACTGGCAAGCCGCCAAAAAGACTTACCATATCAACATATGAAACCCAATAAGGAGCTGGAATAATAACTTCATCTCCAGAGTTAATTGTTGCCATGAACAAATTGAATAACACCTGCTTAGCACCTGTACCAACACAGATTTGGTTAAGCGTGTACTCGAGGTTATTATCCTTTCTTAACTTATTAATTATTGCTTCTTTCAGCTCACGCGTTCCATCAACAGCAGTATATTTAGTCTTACCTTCACTTATTGCTTGAATAGCTACTTTTTTTATATGATCCGGAGTATCAAAATCCGGTTCTCCTGCAGCTAAAACACAGATCTTTTTTCCTTCATTTTTTAACTTATTTGCCTTATCAGTTACAGCAATTATAGATGATGGTTTTATTAGGAACATTCTTTTTGCAAGGTCTGACATATTTTACTGAAGCTAAATTTAAATGATAAACCCCGTACAACAAAAAAGCTAGGAATTTTGTGTATTGTATTAGTAGCTTTTTACCAGGTTTACCAACGCAGCAATATTTTCAACTGGAGTATCAGGGAGTACTCCATGTCCGAGATTAAATATGAAGGGTAAATCTCTAAAGCAATCTATTATACGTTTTGCTTCTTTGATTGCTTCCGTTTTATTATAGGCTAAAAGATTAGGATCAAGGTTTCCTTGTAGAGGGATGTTTAGATTCGCTTTCGCCCATTTTATTGGAACATTATAATCTATACTTACTGCAGATACACCTGTTTGTTCGCAGTAATCTTTATAAAGATTTCCAGCAGACCTTGGAAAACCTATTATTGGAAAATCAGAAAATCTATCCTTTATTGCCAAGATAACTCTCTTTGTTGGTTCTATAACATATTCTTTAAACAATGGTTCCGATAACGCACCAGCATTACTGTCAAATAGCTGAATAACATCTGCTCCAAATTCTATCTGTTTAATTAGATAAATAATCGTTACTTCCGTTATTCGTTCAATTATTTCCTTCAAACACGAAGAATAAAAATTTAATACTTTGGAAAAAGTTTTGCTGCTCCCACCTTCTATGATGTATGAGGCTACTGTCCATGGTCCACCAGCAAATCCTATGAGAGATTTTTCTTTTGGTAATTGGCTTCTGACTTTTTTTATAGCGTTTAGAATTGGTAAGGTTTTAGTTTCAATTTCTTGTGGACCCTTCAATTCCTTAGGACTTTCCACGGGTTTTATTATTGGACCTACACCGCGTACGAAATTCACGTCACAACCCAAAACATCAGCTATTATTAAAATGTCTGAAAAAATTATCGCCGCATCCATGTCAAATCTTGTCACCGGCTGTAACGTCAATTCTGTCACTAAATCTGTGTTGTAGCATATCTCCATAAAATTATTCATATTTTCTACTGCTTTGCGGTACTCAGGAAGAGACCTGCCAGCCTGACGCATTAGCCAGATAGGCACTCTTCCACCCGGCTCATTTCTCTTAATAATTTTCGCTATTATTGTTTTGTCGCTTTCCAATCTATTCTATTTATTCTTTTGCATATTAAAGTATAGTAATAATAATAGTTCTATCAATAACTTGTTACTAACTTAAAATTCAGTAAAAATTGGCGTTGTTCAACTTGTGGATAAATATGTGAGTAACTTTCGTATATTATTGATTTTCTGTTATGATTTATGTGTATAAGTAAGGTGTTTAGAGTGTTAGTAATTTTCTTTTATGGAAAATACTTTACCATCATGCATTGTTACACAACTATGTATATGTTGTTGAAAAAGTTGTTGATCAATTGTTGGTATTTTATATCAACAAATAATTCACAAATTAATTTGACATTATTCACATGCTTATTAAACATTTAATAACAGTTTTCTTGATAAATCTAATCTGAAAACGTTTTTGCCATTACAGGGAATAAATTGAGTAAAAAAAGAACCTTAGTAGAAAAAATAGCATATAGAATTTTTCTCTTCCTTTTCAAAAAAGCTTCTGTGTTGAAAAAGTGTGAGACTGAGGCATTAATGAAAGATCTGCCAGACCTTAATATATTTAATGGTCTATTAAAATTCCGCGATTGTGGTATAATGGATATAATGACTCCACGTACAGAGATATGCGCAGTAGACATTGAGTCAAGCGAGCGTGAAATAATAAAGAAGATAAAAAACACTTGCCACACTAAAATACCAATTTATAAAAATAACTTTGATAACGTAATAGGCTTTTTTTATGTAAAAGATGTTATTTTTAATAGGGATAAAAATTTTAATCTGAAACATATTATACAAAGCGTAATATTTGTTCCACCCTCTATGAAGACAACTAATCTTTTTGTTAGGATGAACTCTTCTAAATCATGCTTAGCTATCGTATTGGATGAATATGGTGGAACTGATGGTTTAATTTCAATGACTGATCTTATAGAGGAACTAATACCAAACATTGATAGTGAAAACGAAATAAATTCAGAATATACCATTACTGAATTGTCTCAAAATAAGTTTGAAGTATCAGCAAGGGCTCTTATAAAAGATATAGAA
>NZ_AWUH01000045.1:0-350 GCF_000689175.1 Wolbachia endosymbiont of Glossina morsitans morsitans
CTATGCAAGCAGCAGACACTGGGATCTCAACGATTTTCACTCAGATACAGTATCACTCTTTTGCTTATTATAGTCTTTTGACCTTTTTAAGATACAATCCGGATTGGATACTGAGTTGGTGAGTATAAAAGTATAGCTTCTACGTCATACCGCTGCGGTATCTCTTAGCCGCTAACAAGTAGCGGGATGACGATTATCGGTGAATCTAAGTTACCTCAGCTACATTTCTAGCTGTAACTATAAATGTATGGATTTTTTATCGTGCCATGTTATAATTAACGTCTTGCTAAAAATTAAATATTGATGAATGAACTAAGAAAGTTAAGTATTACACAAATGCATGACGGGCT
>NZ_AWUH01000046.1:0-1405 GCF_000689175.1 Wolbachia endosymbiont of Glossina morsitans morsitans
TTTTCGGATTTTCTTCTCCAAGAATCTGCTCTACGGTATGGTTCCACATTACTTTTATTTTATCATTTTTAAAGAGTCTATCTTGCATTACTTTTTCCGCTCTTAATTTATTACGCCTGTGTATTAATATCACTTCTTTGGCAAATCGAGTTAAAAATATTGCTTCTTCAACAGCGGTATTTCCACCACCAATCACGGCTACAACTTTATTCCTAAAAAATGCACCATCACAAGTTGCACAAGCCGAAACTCCGTAACCTTGAAATTCCTTTTCACTCTCCAAACCAAGCCATTTTGCTTGCGCACCGGATGCAATTATAATTGCATCCGAGTAGTAGTCATTGATATTACCAGAAGATCTAAATCTATACTCATTAAAGTCCTCAAGTTGTTCAACGCTTTTTATCTCATCATCTATTATTTTTGCTCCAACCTTCTCTGCATGCAACCTCATCTGCTCCATTAGTTCTGGACCCTGTATTGAAACAAAACCAGGATAATTTTCAACATCTGTAGTAATTGTAAGCTGACCACCAGGCTGCATTCCCGTTACTACAACTGGCTCTAAGTTTGCACGTGCTGCATATATAGCAGCAGCATAACCCGCTGCCCCGGATCCAATAATAAGAACTTTTGTACTAAATCTATAATTCTTCACTGTATGAGTTTAGATAATCAGCTACTCCTTCATCGCTTGCCTGCATTGCTGGCTTACCTTTCTTCCACCCTGCTGGACATACTTCACCATGCTCCTCATTATGTTTAATTGCATCAACGATTCTAACGAATTCATCGATATTACGCCCTAAAGGCAAATCATTTATCGATTGATGACGTACAATAAATTTATCATCAATAACGAAAGTTGCTCTCAGCGCAATTGAGTCATCATATAAGACCCCATAGTCTCTTGATATAGACTTTTTGATATCAGACACTAAAGTGTAGCTAATCTCTCCAATACCACCATCATTAACTGGAGTGTTTCGCCATTTATAGTGTGAAAATTTTGAATCTACACTTATTCCTATCACTTCAACACCACGTTTTGAAAAATCCTCTATTTTATTACTAAATGATATCAACTCAGTTGGACAGACAAAGGTAAAATCAAGTGGATAGAAAAAAAGGACAGCATACTTATTTTTTATGCGCTTACTCAGACAGAAATCATCAACAATTTCTCCGCCAGAGAGAACAGCTGAAGCAGTAAAATCGATAGTAGATTTTGTTACAAGATTCATAATTAACCTATTCTTTTAAAACAACTTCAATTCTACATCTTGATAAACTTATATGCAAGTTTTCTTTTGGTTTTAGTCCTATAAAAACTTCCTAAAATAGCTCTTCTTTTTTACCGATAAGATACAATCCAGGTTGGAATACTGAGTTGGTGAGTATAAAA
>NZ_AWUH01000047.1:0-2965 GCF_000689175.1 Wolbachia endosymbiont of Glossina morsitans morsitans
CACTTAAAAAGCTCATGGTACTCAAACACATTTTGCGACTTTGAATCATCATCATATATTATTCTAACAGGCTCTAATATTAGTTCTCCTGTTATCGGGCAAAGCAGACCACTTTCTTCAAAGCAATTATTACCTTTTTCAATCGCCTTCTCAATATACTTACCTATTAAACGCTCACAGTCTGCTAATTCATCATTGTTCTTACTATATTTCTCAAAAATTTTATATAAATCATAATGTTCAATGTTATTTAACATAATTTTACTTCGCAAATTATAAAAAGGCTAATATATGTACTAAAAATAGAACTTACAAGTATTTTCTTCAATTATAAGATACAATACCTCAACTTATTTTATTTATAAAAAAGTTATAAATATATACCTTTTAAGTATTTACTTCTTACCCTTAATCAACTCTAAAGCCTTCTTCAAAACTATGCTTTCAATATCTGCACTCTTGTCCAAAGCAACGTTTGTTTTACCGCATTTTATATAGAATCCGTACCTACCGTTGCAGATAAAAACTTCTTTTGCCTTTTCATTAACCCCGAGAGATTTTAACTCTTTGCGTGGACTGTTTGCAATAATTTGTACAACTTCGCTCAATTCTGTATTCAGCACCTCTTTGGAGCTTTTCTTAAGAGAAAAGTATCTACCATCATACAAAATACAGTACCCAAATCGCCCAAGGTCTATTTTTACTTCCTTTCCGGTTTCAGGGTGTTCTCCGATTATTTTTGGCAAGGAAAGTAACTGAGTAGCGGTGCTCAGATCAATATCATTAACATTTATATCTTTTGGTATAGAAACCGCCTTTTTCTTTTCTGACTCATTATTAAACTGCAGGTAAAGCCCAACAGGACCTTTTTTAATTACTACCTGTTGTCCTGTTATATCATCTATACCTAAACTTTTTGGATATTCTGAATTGTCGTTACTACCTGTAATTTCTTTTGTATGGTTGCATTCAGGATAGTTAGAACATCCAAGGAACACCCCGGCTTTTCCAAAGTTCAATTTCAATATGCCACCTAAGCAATCAGGACATTTCGTATTCACCTCTTTTTTTCCTTCTTCTGAACAAAACCAATCGATTACCAAATCGTGAATGCCGCTGAAAACTTCATCATGCGTCATTTGCTTGACAGAGTTTACATGACCAAAAAATGGCACCCAAAAGTGGCCTAATTCTTTTTTCCAATCTGCATGTCCGTTTGAAATTAAATCAAGCTTCTCTTCCATTTGTGCTGTGAAATCATACTCTACACAACGCTGAAAAAAAGTTTCTAAAAATATAGTAACGATTTTACCGCGGCTGCTTGGAATAAACCTTTTGCTATCCAATGAAACGTACTCACGATCTTGTAATACCGAAATAATTGTTGCATAAGTTGATGGTCGACCTATACCGATTTCTTCCATTTTTTTTACGATACTTGCTTCACTATAACGAGGTGGCGGTTGAGTGAAATGTTGTTTTGGCTCAACTGAAATCAGCTTACACGCTTCCCCTTCCTTCATGGCAGGTAGCAGGCCTTCATTTTCGGCTTCTATGTTATCTTGGTAGACTCTATAAAAACCACCAAAGAATATACTCGACCCACTTGCTCGCAGAACTACTTTTTGATCAGTAGAACTAATTTCAACTAGCACTTGATCAAGGATCGCCGACTCCATTTGACTTGCAATGGTCCTTTTCCAGATTAAATCATACAATTTAAATTGCTCTGGCGTTAAGTAATCCTTAATACTACCCGGCGTTCTATTGCTATCAGTTGGACGAATTGCTTCATGTGCTTCTTGAGCATTTTTGACCTTTTTTACATATTTACGAGGAGACTGCGGTAAATATTTATCACCATATAATGACTTAATTGATCCTCTAATTGAGTTTATAGCCTCATCTGCAATATGAAACCCATCTGTACGCATGTAAGTTATCAACCCTACAGTTTCACCACCAATATCGATACCTTCGTATAAATTTTGCGCTACTCGCATAACATTTTTCACGTTAAAATACAGCTTATTTACTGCATCTTGCTGAAGACTTGAAGTAATAAACGGAGGAAGCGGGTTTCTCTTAACTTGCTTGCATTCTACTGTGCTTACGGCATATTGCCTTGACTCAATCTCCCTGACTAAGTTCTTTGCTTCTTCTTCATTCTTAATATCAAATTTTTCTAGCTTTTTATTGTCATAGTGGCTTAGCATAGCAAAAAAAGCCTCATCTTTGCTATTTTGCATTTCTGCCTTTATGCTCCAATACTCCTTTGTTATAAACTTACTAATTTCATCTTCTCGTTCGCATATAATCTTTAATGCAACAGACTGCACTCGCCCTGCAGACTTGCTCCCCGACAATTTTGTCCACAGCAGTGGTGACAAGCTAAATCCAACTAGATAATCCAAAGCTCTACGTGCTTGTTGTGCACGCACTAAATCCATATTTATTTCACGTGGATTTTTTATAGCCTCTTGTACTGCTCTTTTTGTTATCTCATTAAAGACTACTCTATAAATGTTGTTTTCATTACTGATTGCTTTCTTTTCTTTTAATGTCTCTATCACATGCCAAGCCATTGCTTCCCCTTCTCTGTCTGGGTCTGTTGCAAGATATATATCTGATGTTTTACTTGCGGCTTTTACTAACTCTTTTATATACTTTTCTGCTTTTTCAATGGTCTCATACTTTATAGCAAAATCATTATCCGGATCGACGGAGCCGTTTTTTGCTGGAAGATCTCTCACATGTCCAAAGGATGCAGCTACTTTGAACTCTTTACCCAAATATTTACCTATCGTCTTTGCTTTCGCAGGTGATTCAACTATTAATAATGCCATATTGTTAATTATTTTAGTACTTAAAGATAATATGTTGAGAAATATACAATAGAAAAGTAAAAAATATTTTAATGGTTCTTGTGAATTTTACGAACCGGGTTGTGGGACCTTTTCAGAAA
>NZ_AWUH01000048.1:0-1703 GCF_000689175.1 Wolbachia endosymbiont of Glossina morsitans morsitans
ATTGCGGTAACTTGCTTATTGGAAGGTCACTTAACTATTTGCTTTCTGGGCTTTCTACTTCTACAGATTTGCGTTCAATATGATTGTTTGCTTGTTGAACTAATATATCTATCACTTCTTTTACAGGCTTTTCCCTATCAACCATGCCAACACTTTGGCCGGCCATTAAAGATCCTGTTTCAACATCTCCTTCAATCACTGCCCTTCTTAAAGCTCCAGCCCAGAACTTTTCTATTTCAAGCTGCCCATCTTCTTTTGAGATCTGTCCCTTTTGGTATTCATCAATAACTTCTTTTTGACGCTTCATGAAGTCATCGCTTGCTTTGTTGGCTATAGCTCTTACAGGAATTACAGGAAAATCAGCACTTATCTGTACAGAAGGTATTGTATTACGTGCGGCCGATTTAATAAACACTTCCTTAAAATTTTTGTGGGCAATTGACTCATTAGTGCAGACAAATAATGTACCTATTTGACAGCCACTTGCTCCCATTTTCAGGTAATTAACTATCATTTCACCTCTTCCTATTCCACCTGCAACAAACACTGGTATTTGTTCATTTTTAAAATGAGGCAATATCTCTTGTGCAAGAACAGAAGTACTAACTGGACCTATATGCCCACCTGCTTCCATTCCTTCTATTATTAATGCATCTACTCCCATTTTTACTAACCTTTTCGCAAGGCTTAATGCTGGTGCAAAGCACATAACTTTAATGCCTGCACCCTTGATTTTTTCTATATTAGGCTTTGTTGGCAGTCCACTGGCAAGCACTATATGGCTCACTTTCGTTTCAATACACACATCTATCAACTCACTCAACTTTGGGTGCATAGTAATTAGATTTACACCAAATGGCTTGTTAGTTAACTTCTGTGTCTCTACGATTTCTTTTTCCAGTAAGTCTGGGAACATTGCACCACATGCAATCACACCAAAACCACCAGCGTTTGAGATTGCTGAGACCAAGTTTCTCTCTGAAACCCAGCTCATAGCACCACCCATTATAGCAAACTCACTGCCAAGAAAATCTGTTCCTTTTTTCCAGAGGCTACTTAACATATAACCTATATCATACGTTTAAAAATGTTTTGTTTATCTATAAATGTGTGTTTTAAGGCGCCAAGTGTATGTAAGATTATAAAGAGTACCATAAAATATGCAAGCATCGAATGCAGCTCGTTAGCCGTGTTAGCTAGATCTTTGTTTTGATTAATCAACAAAGGGATATGAAAAAAATATTTGATCTGTTTGCCAGAAGCAGAAGACATGACATAGCCAGATAGTGGCATTAGCACCATCAAAGAATATAAACCAAAGTGTACTGCCTTACTTATATTGATTACAAACCGAGAAAAATTTGCTGGAAGTGGTGGAACATAAGTAAAGACGCGAAAAAATATGCGTACTATGACTAATCCAAGAATAGTGATACCGCAAGCCTTATGAATAGCGTATATGTTGAACTTAATTTCATTGCTAAGTGGTAAGTTTTTCATATAAAGTCCAGAGCAAAGCATACCGATAATAAAAATAGCCATCAACCAATGGATAACCCTTAAACCTAGGCTATATTTAGCGTCTTCCATTTTGATTACCCTAAAGTAGCATTTATATAATAGAAAAACTATTTTTCAATCAAAATTATTAAAGCAATTTAGATTTACCGACAATAGTAGCTATACAAATTCGACCCAGCCGA
>NZ_AWUH01000049.1:0-6218 GCF_000689175.1 Wolbachia endosymbiont of Glossina morsitans morsitans
TTTAAGAAATTTACTAAGAAGAAAAAAAAGACGAAGAATCCCCGAGTTAGCTTAGTCTTTTACTATCTCTGTCGAGTATTGGCATTTTTTTGATGTCTTGTAACGCTTTATAAGCGCGTTCAGCTTTAATTTAGATAAAAATCTAGATGTAGATGAAGTTTTGTAAAGACATACAGTATCTATATACTGCAAAAAATTGAACACAAGACGCCGATACATTAAGTAATCCTTACCTTTTAATCTGCAGATTGGTGAAAGCAAATACAATAGCTTCACTGTCATGATAAGGGAGCTGGCGAGGCTTGTCAAGGAAGTTTTTCGTTTCATCCAATGCGCTGCCAAAAGCTATGTAAAAAGCCTAATGAGTTAACTCCCATATATCCTGAGTAATTCTTGTGCATTAGCTTTGATTAGGATAGGGCATTTTCTATCATTTAATAGGGAACGCAATATTTCAGTTGCACCCTTAACGTCGTTATTATGTATCTTTACTATAGCGATGGCTTCTTGGCTTGAATAAGGGTATACTGTGCTTGATTCTAAATTATCAATTTTGTCTCTATTTATTTTTTCACCGTTGGAGTGAAGTAAGCTCATTACTTCTAAATATTGTGCTAACTCACGAAAAACATCAGGAGCATCTTTATCATCTGCCAAATCACTATAAATAGATGCTGTGTCTGTTGGCATTGAATCTGAGATATGATTGAATGCGCGTTCAAAATTTGCTAAATACTCCCAATTTGAATCTATTTCTTCTAGCAGCGGCTTATTATCTTTTTTTAAGAATAATACTTCGTAAAACTTGTCACCTGCAGTTATAGATTGTTTTGTGTTATCAATGTTGCGCAATAAGTATAATGTGATGCCAACTAACATTGGCGCGAGTGCAAGCAGAAAGATGTATTTTTTCATGGTAATATTCCAAATAGTTATATATTTATACATTAATGCTTTTGATTTGCAAAAACATATTGACATAGTGATTATATCACATAATAATATTCTCAAAGTTGTTTGAATAGTTCGAGATTAAAATATTTCTAAAGTAGAAATAAAGACAGCAGTATTAAGCTAAATTATTTTTTGTCGGATTTATCCGATGTACCCTCAACCTTTTATAGGTTGAAGTCTAAATTTGAGAGTTTGATCCTGGCTCAGAATGAACGCTGGCGGCAGGCCTAACACATGCAAGTCGAACGGAGTTATATTGTGGCTTGCTATGGTATAACTTAGTGGCAGACGGGTGAGTAATGTATAGGAATCTACCTAATAGTACGGAATAATTGTTGGAAACGGCAACTAATACCGTATACGCCCTACGGGGGAAAAATTTATTGCTATTAGATGAGCCTATATTAGATTAGCTAGTTGGTGGAGTAATAGCCTACCAAGGCAATGATCTATAGCTGATCTGAGAGGATGATCAGCCACACTGGAACTGAGATACGGTCCAGACTCCTACGGGAGGCAGCAGTGGGGAGTATTGGACAATGGGCGAAAGCCTGATCCAGCCATGCCGCATGAGTGAAGAAGGCCTTTGGGTTGTAAAGCTCTTTTAGTGAGGAAGATAATGACGGTACTCACAGAAGAAGTCCTGGCTAACTCCGTGCCAGCAGCCGCGGTAATACGGAGAGGGCTAGCGTTATTCGGAATTATTGGGCGTAAAGGGCGCGTAGGCGGATTGGTAAGTTAAAAGTGAAATCCCAAGGCTCAACCTTGGAATTGCTTTTAAAACTGCTAATCTAGAGATTGAAAGAGGATAGAGGAATTCCTAGTGTAGAGGTGAAATTCGTAAATATTAGGAGGAACACCAGTGGCGAAGGCGTCTATCTGGTTCAAATCTGACGCTGAGGCGCGAAGGCGTGGGGAGCAAACAGGATTAGATACCCTGGTAGTCCACGCTGTAAACGGTGAATGTTAAATATGGGAAGTTTTGCTTTCTGTATTACAGCTAACGCGTTAAACATTCCGCCTGGGGACTACGGTCGCAAGATTAAAACTCAAAGGAATTGACGGGGACCCGCACAAGCGGTGGAGCATGTGGTTTAATTCGATGCAACGCGAAAAACCTTACCACTCCTTGACATGGAAATTATACCTATTCGAAGGGATAGGGTCGGTTCGGCCGGGTTTCACACAGGTGTTGCATGGCTGTCGTCAGCTCGTGTCGTGAGATGTTGGGTTAAGTCCCGCAACGAGCGCAACCCTCATCCTTAGTTACCATCAGGTAATGCTGGGGACTTTAAGGAAACTGCCAGTGATAAACTGGAGGAAGGTGGGGATGATGTCAAGTCATCATGGCCCTTATGGAGTGGGCTACACACGTGCTACAATGGTGGCTACAATGGGCTGCAAAGTCGCGAGGCTAAGCTAATCCCTTAAAAGCCATCTCAGTTCGGATTGTACTCTGCAACTCGAGTGCATGAAGTTGGAATCGCTAGTAATCGTGGATCAGCACGCCACGGTGAATACGTTTTCGGGTCTTGTACACACTGCCCGTCACGCCATGGGAATTGGTTTTACTCGAAGCTAACGACCTAACCGCAAGGAGGGAGTTATTTAAAGTGGGATCGGTGACTGGGGTGAAGTCGTAACAAGGTAGCAGTAGGGGAATCTGCAGCTGGATTACCTCCTTAGGCTTTGCACATAATTTACCATTTTTAATGATGGTGTTGTTGTGTGCTATACTGTTGTCTTTACTTCTACTTTATTTTAATTTCCCGATAACGGAATTTTATGAGTGATAGACCTCTTTCTCCACATTTACAAATATATAAAGTACAAGTTACTAGTTTTTTCTCTATTATGCATAGATTGACTGGTATCTTGCTATTCCTTTTATTAATGATGCTTTCTTGGTATTTCGTATTACATGTTTACTTTCCTGAGTTACTTATAGTAAGGTACTTAAATGCATTATTATTCACTCCTGTTGCTAAATTAGCTTATGTCTTATGTTTTATAAGTTTTGTATATCATTTTCTTAATGGTATTCGTCATTTATTGTGGGATGTTGGGCTTAATTTAGAAATTACTGGCATTTCAAGGAGTGCTATACTGCTGACAGTAACGCTACTTCTTTCTACTATGGCTTTTTTATTTATGTTTATATGAGTCAGTCTGGAAATTCAGTACATCATTGGTGGGTTCAGCGTGTTTCTGCGGTAATTTTACTGTTCCTGTTTCCTTGGTTTATCTATTCATTTTCTTGCACATTTTATACTGATAGCTCTTTGTCTTTTAGTGAAAAATTTATTAATCACCCTCTAGAGCTTTTATTTTTTGTTGTATTGTTGTTTTGCATTTTTTGGCACGCAGTTCTTGGAATGCAGGTAGTATGCGAAGATTATATACACAGCGTACCTTTGAGGATTTTTACAATTACATGCATAAAGTACTTATCAAGCATTACTTATATAACCCTCGCTTTTACAATCTTTATCTTCTACAGGCATATTTTCTTGTAAAATCACCGGTGCTGTGTTAATATATTATTAGTGTACTAGTTTTATTATTGAACTATAGCATTATAGCGATTTTGGTTTGACGATATGTTTGAAGCATTAAAAAAGGTAGCAATAGATCTTACACTTAAAGCAAAAGGTCTGCTTACTTCACCTGAATCTCAAGTTTACGTCGAAGACCTTAGGAAGGTAATGATGTATGATGGAAGGAAATGCCAGTATCCAAAAAATTATGATCAAATTGTACAGTCTGCTAAAATCACAGAAAACAGGGATATGCATGGAAATGCTATACTAGATAAAGATAAAAATCCAACCTATAAACTTTTGTATGGTCAAAAAGATGAGAATGGAGAACAACCAAGTTTCAGATTATCTTTAGTTACCAAAGATAAAGATAATGATAGATCTTATTTTACTATCAATTATATAGGCAATCAGGGTAACCAAATTCCGATAAATGAGTTGCATAAGTCATATTTTGAGCCACTAGGCTTTTCGAGAATGGATTTGAAAAAACACGTGCCAATTTTTGAAGCTGAAAAAACTAAGGATCCTCAATATCCATTTGAATTAACTAATTCTTATGTGCTAACTAAAGAGGTAAAAAATAAAGAAGGTAAAGTTCAGGAAGTTGTTGATGAAAAAGGAAGAAATGGAGAATTATTATACACTAGTGATTACAAGAAGCTAAGCACCCATTTTTCAGAAATTAGAGATCAGAATGGTAATCTAGAGCTAGATAAAAGTCTTATATCTGTTCCTATCGTTTTTGCTACAAGTTTAGCTAAAGTTTGTACTAAATTGTTGACTTCTCTTCCTATAAAGTTAGGGGAGCATTTAATAAGCGAACAAAACCCAATTGCAAAGTCTTTTGGTTATCTTTTATTTACTCCTGCAATGGCAGTAAAAAATTTAGTGGATATGGGAGCTACCATACTTAAGGCTCCAATTTTATTGTTTGTAGCAAATGAGAAAAATAATGGTGATGCTTACTACGCCATGTGGAAACACCAACTGAAAGGATGTTTGGAAGAAGCAAAAAGTGACTTTAATGTTATTAAAGGTGAAGAAAGGCTAAAGCCGTATCATGGGAATCGTGATTCACTAGTGGGCACATGGGATGAGCTTAACGCTAGAAGGCCAAAGAAACAAGGGGATGATAAAGAAGTTAGCAAGAGTAATGAAATACTAAAGAGTCCTGAGGAAGAACAAAATAAGGGTAATGAAATATTAAGTGATAAAAGAAAAGGTCATGTTGAGGAATTACAAAATAGAAGAAATTCACAGCAAGGGCAAGGCGCTACACATGATCACTCTCATTAGCAATTACTTTAAATCAACATTTACTTTCTTTATTAACTGTTCCCACAACAAAAACTTGCATGTATTTTTCCCTCAGTATAAGATATTAATTAAATAATTAATATCTTAACTAAATGCGCCCTGTAATATTGTGTGGTGGTAGTGGTAGCAGACTTTGGCCTTTATCTAAGCCAAAGCAATTTCAGAAAATATTTAGTCAGAACACTATGTTTCACAACACTTTGTTGAGGCTAAAAAGCGATTATATGCCGCCCATAATTGCTACAAATATACAGTACGAGTCATTAGTGATGGAGGAATTGCATGCACTGCAAGAATATAAAGTGATTTTCGAACCAGTGAAAATTGGAACAGCAGCGGCAATATTAATTGCTGCACTTCTCTGCAATGAAAACGAGACAATGTTAATTCTGCCTTCAGACCATTTTATAGGTGATTTGAATAGTTTTTATGCTTCTACTCAAAAAGCGTCTAAGTTAGCCTCTGAAACTAACTCTATAGTCACTTTTGGGGTTAATCCTCATGAATTCAATTCTGAATACGGCTATATAAATGCAGTATATGATCAGAAAGAAAAATGTCATATAGTGAAAGATTTTACAGAGAAGCCCGAGCGTAAGTTAAGTAACGATCATTATTGGAACTCTGGAATATTTGTGTTTAAAGCAAAACGCTACATAGATGAGATTAAAAAATCTGCCCCGAATCTTTACAATTTATGTTTTAAATATTTCACACCGCAAGAGAGATTTCTGTATTTAAAACAACGAGATTTTGCAGGAATTGAAGGCATATCCATTGATTACTTGGTGATGGAGAAAGCAAAAAACGTTGCAATGATAGAAGCTAATTTCGATTGGTTGGATGTTGGAACTTGGAATTCAGTTTTAGAATTGAGTGAGAAGTTTAGTAAAGAACTGGCATCATTTCAGCATGTGATTAGAGAAAAAGAGCCAGTTTCAACGACAGAAAGTAATAAAAATTTATTGAGTGGAGCTTGTAAGCAACCAAACAAAAGTCTAATTTCATTTATTCATAAAGTTAAGAAAGTAAAGGTGATAAGGAAAGAAGTTAAACCATGGGGATTTTGTAGTATAATTTTAATGAGCGAAAATTTTCTTATAAAATATCTTTTTATCAATCCATTAAGCTGCACTTCTAAGCAATTCCATCACTATAGAGATGAATACCATATAGTGCTATCAGGAGTTGGATATGTTAGTTTAGAAGACAAAGAATATGCTATAGCAAAGGATCATATGATAGAAATCCCAAGGGAAGTTTCCCATAGGATTGAAAATAGAAGCACAAGCTTTCCACTTGAAATAGTTGAATTTCAGATAGGAGAGCATTTATCTGATAATGATATAGTGAGATTGGATGATGTATATGGAAGAATATGGTAACGCCATAAATGCATTTGTT
>NZ_AWUH01000050.1:0-1373 GCF_000689175.1 Wolbachia endosymbiont of Glossina morsitans morsitans
ATTTTAATGACTACACACAAATTACTGAAAAAAGCGTCTTAATCGCCTTGGTGAGCCTAATTCACATATTAGTTGCAATAATGATTTTAAGTAAAGCGTCAGCAGATATTTATTGCAGACAAAAAGTGCCTTTTGCTTTAAGTGGCATAGAAGTGCAACAATTGCAGCAGATGGCATTATGATATACAGCAGTAGTTTTTATGCAGGACTGAGGCCAGATCTACCACTTAAAGTATCAGAGTGGGCAGATAAGAATCGTCAGCTTTCAACGATAGCATCATCAGAACCAGGAAAATGGAGGACAGAGAGGACGCCATACCTCAGAGAAATAATGGATTCACTTTCCTCGTCTTCACCGGCTGAAAAAGTGGTATTCATGAAAGGAGCACAAATTGGCGGAACAGAAGCTGGGAATAACTGGATAGGATATATAATCGACCAAACACCAGGACCAATGCTGGTAGTACAGCCAACAGTTGAAATGGGCAAGCGTTGGTCAAAGGGAAGATTTTGCGCCGCTCATTGAAGATACGCCATGTTTAAGGAGTAAAATAAAAGATCCAAGGTCGAGAGATTCAGGCAATACTGTACAAAGTAAGGAATTTCCGGGAGGAACGGTAGTAGTAACAGGTGCCAATAGTCCAGTGGGTTTACGTTCAATGCCAGTAAAATATCTTTTTTTAGATGAAGTAGATGCATATCCAGGAGATTCAGGAGGAGAAGGAGATCCAGTTTTACTCAGCATAGCTCGAACTAATACATTTACGCGGCGAAAAATATTCTTGGTTTCAACCCCAACGGTTCATGGAATAAGCAGAATAGAAAAAGAATTTGAGAGTTCAGACAAACGATACTTTTTTGTACCTTGTCCACATTGTGATCACTATCAGGTGCTGAAATGGCCACAAATAAAGTGGAAGGATAAAAATCCAAATACAGCCCACTACGTTTGCATAGAGTGTAGAGGAGAAATAAAAAATCATCAGAAAACAGAGATGTTAGCTAGAGGTGAATGGAGGCCTACTAATCCAATAAAAGGTAAAAAAAAAGATTCCACCTTTCAAGCTTGTATAGCCCAGTTGGCTGGTATAGTTGGAAACAAGCAGTGGAAGATTATCTGCATGCAAAGGAAAATGAACAATTACTGAAAGTTTGGATAAATACAACACTGGGAGAAACCTGGGTAGATAAGGGAGAAGTACCAGACTGGAAACAGCTATTTAACCGAAGAGAATCTTATCCGATAGGCATGGTGCCAAAAGGTGGAAAAATAGTGTTAACGGCAGGGGTTGATGTACAAAAAGATCGTTTAGAAGTAGAAGTGGTAGCGTGGGGAAGAAACCGAGAAAATTGGTCAATAGACTACCAGGTAT
>NZ_AWUH01000051.1:0-2693 GCF_000689175.1 Wolbachia endosymbiont of Glossina morsitans morsitans
GCAAAGTTCTAAAAGGTTTACCACATTACCTCACTTTTGCTCTATGATTATCTTTATTATCTTGCTTTGTCTACCTTATTCTACCACTCCGCTGAACGGATACAATTTACTAAACAGAAAAAAAAGACAAAAGAAACCCTAGGGTAGCTAGTTATTCACTATCCATTTTTTAAGTTGGCGTTTTTTAATGTTTTAAATAGCGCGTTTCAGCTTGTGTAGGTAAAAACCTAGAAATATTGCGAAGACACAAGGTGGACATAGTGCAAAAACTTAAAAATAAGACGCCAACTACGTTGTTTTCTTGCTGTTTAATCTGCACAGATGAAGATAACTGAACACCTTCAGTTTTATGATAAGGGGGCTGGCGAAGGGTGTCAAGCAAGTTTTTCGTTTCTATTTCCAATAAAAGTTTGTTATATGGTTGCGCAAGAAGTCTATTATAAATGAAATGAATGTGAAAAATATCTTATTAGCGTTTTTAGCACAAATGGTATTCAGTTTGCCGCTATTTGCAGCTGATCCTGTTTTGCTCAACTGCATTGAAACTCCAGAAATATATGACCTTGATGCAAGGCCAAAAAATTTTAGCTCTTCAAACAATTTAAGAAGGAAACCTGGTTCTCCAAATAGTGCAACAGGAGAATTAATACACATAGTGGGTAGAATTACTGATATAAACTGTTTACCAATACAAAATGCTGTAGTTTCTATATGGCACGCGAATTCACGCGGCGTGAACCATTACGATAAGAATATAGAGGATGATCCGAATTTTGCTGGATCAGGAAGGTTTGTAGTGAATAATCTTGGCTATTATAATTTTATTACGATAGCACCTGGTAAAATTGGTGATAGAGCTCCACATATCAACTTTCTAGTTCAACATCCGGATTTTCCGGAATTCACAACGCAAATGTTTTTTGTTGACCATAATTGCGATAATTGTGCTGATCCTGTTCTTGGAGATTTTGTTAGTAATGGGCTTGCAAGCCTTCTCATAACACCATTTACTTACAGTGATCAGGTCATAAAAACCTATACGTTTAACATTACCTTGGGCGGATATAATAAGTTCTCTAATAGAAGATAAAAACCCTTGCATGTAAGGGAGTCCATAGTAAACTTAAGTGTTATTGTACTTAGGATGTATATGAAAAATATCTTACTGATGTTTTTGCTATGTTTTATGTACAATTTACAATTATTTGCAACGGAGATACCAGCAATGAAAATAACAATTTCTAAAATTTCGCCCGATTTTAAAACAATAGTAATGGGTTTATTTGAAGACAACGAAACCATAAATGATAGCGGAGTTTTGCAAAGAAAACAGGTCATAGATAATATAAAGCAATTTAGCGATTTCAATGGAAGTTTTGGTGAATTTTTCTCTGCTGCTTTGCCAGAAGAAAAAAATGTTGTAGTTGTTGGACTGGGTAAGAAGGATGAATGGAATGAAAATAAAGAATTAAATATTGGTGGTAGAATATATTGTGAGCTAAGCAGATTAAAAATTAAAAAAGCAGCGGTTTTAATCGAAGGTAGTGCAGCAAATGTTGCATATGGTGCGTTTCTGCGTAGTTTTAAGTTTGATAAGTATAAAACTAAAAAGGATGAGAAAATTACAGAGGTAGAGGAGATTACCGTATTAGTAAAAGATGAACAATTAAGTAATGCTGAAAGATCATTTGAGCACTTAAGGCAAGAAGGTGAGAGTATATTCCTTGCGCGCTCTTTTATAACAGAGCCTCCTAACATTCTATATCCAGAATCCTATGCTGATCATATAAAAAAAGAACTTACTAAGCTTGGCCTTGAAATCGAGGTGCTTGATAAAAAGCAGATGGAAGAGAAAAAAATGGGAGCCTTGCTTGGAGTTGCACAAGGAAGTAGTAAAGAACCAAAATTAGTAGTGATAAAATGGAATGGAACTTCTAAAGAACAAAGGCCTATAGCTTTTGTTGGTAAAGGTATAACGTTTGACACTGGTGGAGTATCACTCAAACCTTCACGTGGTATGGAGTCGATGAAATATGACATGGCAGGCTCTGCTACTGTGGTTGGGGTGATGCATGCTTTAGCAGGACGAAAAGCAAAAGTAAATGCAATCGGCGTGGTCGCACTTGCAGAAAATGCAGTGGGTGGTAATGCTCAAAGACCAAGTGATGTAGTAACTTCAATGTCTGGGCAGACGATAGAAGTGTTAAACACTGATGCAGAGGGAAGGCTTATACTTGCGGATGCTTTGTGGTATACGCAAGAGAGATTTTCACCACAATTTATGATTGATCTTGCAACCTTAACTGGAGCTATAGTGGTTGCACTTGGAAATAACGAATATGCTGGTCTTTTTTCAAATAATGATGAATTAGCAAACCGTCTCATTGATGCCGGAAATGAAGTAAATGAGAAGTTATGGCGTTTTCCTATGAATGAAACTTATGACAAAATTATTGATTCACCGATGGCTGATGTTCAAAACATCGCTCCTGCAGGCTCTGGTGGAGATAGCATAATGGCTGCACAGTTTTTACAGCGTTTTGTGAATGAAACTTGCTGGGCACATTTAGATATCGCAGGCACTGCTTGGCACGAGAAAGGTACTGACATTTGTCCAAGAGGAGCAGTAGGTTTTGGTGTAAGGTTACTTAATAAGTTGGTTGAGAAGTACTACGAAGCCAATGATTAAAGGT
>NZ_AWUH01000052.1:0-4332 GCF_000689175.1 Wolbachia endosymbiont of Glossina morsitans morsitans
TATCTAGTGCGTGCATGAGACCAATTGATGTTGCGCTGTTCACAACCGTTATGAGTTGTTACAACGTCAGTGGAAAATTCCGGTCCTCCAGTGGAACCATAAGATATATTTTCTGGAAATCTAATTTCTGTGAATGACATATACCCTCCTGTGAAAGCAAAATAGTTTGGTTGAAGAAAATGTTGTAATTTGAAAGCGTTTCACATAGTAAATGACGCTATGGAAAGTGGATGAGACTACTAAGTTAAACTGCTGTCACACCCGCAGTTACTATACTCAGGTTCATTTGAGTTGTCAAGCAAAAAATAAAATTTTATGGCAAACTGTAACTAGCCTTGCTTGTGACTTAATTCATCTACTTTTTTGCGTAATACATTCAAATCAGTTGCTCCTACAAACAGGCTATCTCCAATTATTAAAAAAGGTGTACCACCTACTCCCAAATCTCTTACTAGAAGCCTACTGTTGTTTATCATTTGCTCAATTTTGTCCGCGTTATCTTTTATGGAATCATTAAAATCGTCCTCATCAATCCCTATGTTTTTCACTATATCCAATATGCTTTCGTCTGAAAATTCTCCTTTGTGACTTAAAGCAGCATGGTGAAAATCGAAATATTTTTCTTTATCGAGAAAACAGACAGCTAAAGCACTTTTTGCTGCCTTTAAAGAAGCGTTACCAAGTATTGGAGCATCCCTAAAGATATACTTAATTTTGCCGTCGTTAATTAACTGCTTTATATCATTCTTTATAGCTTTGCAATGTCCACAAGAATAGTCAAGGAAGCCTACAGCTATAACACTACTATTTTCATTTCCGGAGTAAGGATAAGTAAGGTCAAATATTTGATCCTTGTATTGTGAAATTTTACTTTTGGTTACATTATCTCGAGCAGTGTAACTACTTTTAATCGACTCCTCTTTGAGAGTTTTTACGATCTTATCAAAATTTCTGCTTATATAATTATCTAATTTCTCACCTATATAATCATCGCTTAGCATTTGGCTGCGATTTGAAAGCCAATTGTTTATTATCGGCAAGCTTGCTATTGCTATTATTAAAATTAATAAAAACGATATTCTAGACATACAATTTATTTAAAAACCTACAACATAAAACTTTTAGTACACATTTATCTGTATATTAAAAGAAGCATCTAATGTTAATATATAAAAACATTTGTATCAAGTGTATTTTATAACCAGTTTTGCCTCAAATGCAAACTTTACACAATAAAACTCAAGCACATTACCACAAAGTTCATCAGAAGACTTGGTGATGCAAGTGACAAAACTACCTCCAGAATAGTCAATTATGAGATGCTCTATCTTTTACTGCCACGCTGTAAATACGGCGGTAAAACAAAGTTGATAATTTTATTCCGCTGTGTATAATTTCAACAAACTCCGCGGAATAAACATATGAGTGAACCAATAATTGGCAGAGAAAAAGAAATAGCTATTCTACAAGACAAACTTCTTTCTCAATCAGCCGAATTTATTGCTGTTTATGGTCGGCGTCGTGTAAATGTTGTATTATCTGCATTTTATCAGCATAATATAGAAGTAATGTAATGCAGATATTATGCCGATGCCGAATTATACGATTACTTCTAAAATTGCTAGTTGTCTTATAAGGATTGAAGGAGCAAAAGAAAAAGTGTTACATTTGCCGCTCACTGTATCAATGCTTTTGTCTCTTCGTGAAACTGCACGGCTTTATACCACACACTATTCTACTATGATTGAAGGAAATCGACTTGAACCTAAACAGATTGAAGAGGTTTTAAGTGGTAAAAGCCACTTTCCAAAATATAGGAGAGATGAAAATGAAGTTAAAGGATATTATGCAGCTTTAACTCAAGTTGAACAATGGGCAGCAAGGAGAATACCCATTACTGAGAAAGCTGTTCAAACACTACATGCTCTAGTAATAGCAAGTGGAAAATCTAAAATAAAATCAACACCTTATCGTGATGGTCAAAATGTTATCCGCGATAGTCTTACACGTGCAACAATTTATATGCCACCTGAAGCAAAGGATGTACCAAAGCTCATGAGCAGTATGATTGATTGGATTCGTAACAGTGAGCAAGTGCCTTGCCCAATTATTGCAGGTATTGCGCATTATCAATTTGTAACAATTCACCCTTACTATGACGGTAATGGTCGTACTGCAAGATTGTTGACTACATTAATTTTACACCTTGGTGGGTATGACCTAAAAGGACTTTATTCATTGGAAGAATATTATGCTAAGAATCTAGGAGCGTATTATGAAGCAATCAGTATAGGTCCATCGCACAACTATTACATGGGACGAGCTGAAGCAGATATTACTAAGTGGGTGGAGTATTTCGTAGAAGGTATGGCAAATTCATTTGAGAACGTTTTACAACGTACAAATAAAGAAGAATACCACGCTGATCAGACTGATCTTATACGTAAGCTTGATCCTAAACAACGCAAAGCTCTTGAGCTCTTCCAGGAGTTTTCCGCTATTACAGCTAGTCAGGTTGGCGAACTATTTAATTTTAAGCCTCGTACCAGTGCGCAACTTTGTAAAAAGTGGGTGGAAATGGGGTTTATCAAGATTGTAGATTTTTCCAATAGAGGAAGGAAATACAAACTTAGTAAGCAATATGAGGATTTGATCTCAAATTAACTGAAAGCTCGCTAGGCAGGAAAGTAGTGCATAGGTCAAATTTCAATAAAGTGCTTGAAAACTAAATGTAAACTTAAAATTTTAAAAACTGGAATATGTACAACAACTTACGCGACTTCGTCAAAGCCTTAGAAGAAAAAAAGAATCTGATTAGAATTAAGGAGAAAGTTTCAACAGTTCTTGAAATGACAGAAATTCACCGTAGGGTTTTGTCAAACAAAGGGCCAGCGATCATTTTTGAAAATGTTGTCACAGAAAATGGTAAAAATTCGATTCCTGTTTTGGTGAATTTATTTGGTACTATTAAGAGGATTGCATTGGGGTTGAACATAAATCCTGATGAACTAAGAGATCTTGGTAAACTTTTAGCATTTTTGCAATCACCTGAGCCGCCAAAAAACTTTAAGGATGCTATAAAAATGTTTCCTTTGTTGAAAGTCGTGTTATCGATGCGAAGTAAAGTCGTGATCAAGGCTCCATGTCAAGAGGTAGTGCTAACCGGAGATGAAGTGGACCTAAGTCTACTGCCCATTCAAACATGCTGGCCAAATGAACCTGCACCACTTATCACCTGGCCGATTGTGGTGACAAAAGGACCTACGAAAGACAAACAAGATAATTTCAATCTTGGAATATATCGTATGCAGGTCATAGATAAAAAAACAACTCTAATGCGTTGGCTTGCGCATCGTGGAGGAGCAGGTCACCATAAACGATGGAAAGAAGAAGGAAAAAATATGAAATTTCCTGCTGCTGCTGTGATCGGTAGTGATCCTGCAACGATTATTGCTGCGGTAACTCCAGTGCCAGAAACATTGTCAGAATACCAATTTGCTGGACTACTGCGAAAGAAGCCGCTTGAACTTGTAAATTGTAAGACTATTCCACTTCAAGTGCCAGCTCACGCGGAAATCGTTCTGGAAGGCTATGTGAGTTTGGATAGATATCAAGATGAGGGACCATATGGAGACCACACTGGCTACTATAATTCTGTTGAGCAATTTCCAGAATTTAATATTACTGCAATTACTATGCGTAAAAACCCGATATATCTTAGCACTTTCACTGGCAAGCCACCTGATGAACCATCGATTCTTGGTGAAGCACTCAATGAAATTTTTGTGCCCATTCTTATCAATCAATTTCCAGAGATAGTGGACTTTTATCTGCCACCGGAAGGTTGCTCATATAGAATAGCGATAGTGTCGATAAAAAAATCCTATCCAGGGCAGGCAAAAAGAATTGTTATGGGCATACTTTCTTTTCTAAAGCAGTTTTTATACACGAAGTTTATTATCGTTGTTGATAATGATATAAATGTACGTGATTGGAAGGAAGTAATGTGGGCAATGTCAACGAGGATGGACCCTGTGCGTGATACAATCATGATAAAAAGTGTACCTATTGATTATTTAGACTTTGCTTCCCCTGAAAGTGGACTTGGAGGTAAGTTGGGATTTGATGCGACAAACAAAATTCCTCCCGAAACCAAACGAGAGTGGGGAAAGAAAATTAAAATGAGTGAGGAAATAGTAAGAAAAGTCACGGAAAAGTGGGAGGAATATATGGACTAGACTTCTTGCATAAAAACAGAAAAAAGTTTAGGCGTTTTTTATAATGCCGCATTAACTGATAATTGTGCGTCACAGTGCCCTCTTCTTGTCATCC
>NZ_AWUH01000053.1:0-18622 GCF_000689175.1 Wolbachia endosymbiont of Glossina morsitans morsitans
ACAATAATCCGAACAGACCGTAATATGCTACTGGCCTGCTATAGCCATAAACACATATCTTATCGCATTCGGACTATTATAAGAAAGGCTATAATATAAGAACTCACGGCGATGGTCTATTAAATCATACTATTACACCAAATAGTGGTAACGGTCAGCATTATAATAACAAAAATGAAACGCCTGTAGTAACAGTGCCTTCTATATTAACAAAGAAGACAAATACCAATCAAACTGTTACACCAAATAGTGGTAACGGTCAGCATCATAATAACGAAAATAAAACGCCTGTAGCAACAGGGATTGACCAAACTGCCACACCAAATAATGATAATAAAGCTAACGGCTTTGTAGATGCTCAATTTTCTATGCCAAATGAACAAGAAACTAAATATAAAGAGAGCAAAAAGGGTTTTTACACCTCATTGATAAAAGATGTTGTTGGAGTTGTTATTACAGGATTATTCATTACTGCTGCTGTGATGGTTCCATTTGTAGCTGGTGCAGTAGTTTGCAGTGTCATAGCTGCTTTGATTGCAATATATACCGGGTTGCATGTAAAAAATTCTACATTACCAAGTTATAGGGAGATGAGAGAGAATGAAGTTGAACGTGTAACAGGATGTCATCCCAGTGCCCAGACACCGGGATCCAAAAGGCCATAATAAAAACTAGATCCCAGCGTCACGCGCTGGAATGACACCCTCTGGTGGGCTCAAACCATATGAGTAGCCAACACTGACACTATACTTACCTAGCAAATTTAGATCTAACACTAAACTGTGCTGCCACTAACTTTGCAATCGGAACTCTATAGGGTGAGCATGAAACATAATCTACCCCTGATTCGATGAGAAACTCTATAGATTTTGGATCTGCTCCATGCTCCCCACATATACCCAGTTTTATTTCTTTTCGGGTTTTTTTGCCTCTTTCAATGGCTATCTTGATTAACTCCCCTACCCCTTCGATGTCCAGCACTTCAAATGGGTCGTTTTCGAATATGTTGCTTTCCTTATAAGAATCGAGGAAATTAACTGAATCATCTCTTGAAAGTCCCATGGTTGTTTGCGTTAAATCATTAGTGCCAAAACTAAAAAACTCTGCATGTTTTGCTAACTTATCAGCAATCAGTGCTGCTCTTGGTAGTTCTATCATCGTTCCAATTGAATAAGCCTTGTCTGATGTCATTCCAGCGCGTGACGCTGGAATCTGCGTCTGGATCCCAGCTGAGATAACAGAGGATTCTTTCTTTGCTAGCTCGCATATCAGAATAAATTCTTTCTCGCTCATGATAAAAGGAATCATGATTTCAGGCTCCACTTCTATCTTCTTTTCTTTCTTTAATTCACTTGCAGCACTAAGTATTGCCCTAATCTGCATGCTATATATTTCAGGATGAGAAATAGCAAGTCTACAACCTCGATGGCCAAGCATTGGGTTCTTTTCTGATAACTGTGCTATTTTATTTTTTACTGACTCAACTGACTTACTAAGTGACTTGGCAATTTTTTCTATAGTAGACTGATCATTGGGTAAAAATTCATGCAAAGGTGGATCAAGCAACCGTATAGTGACTTCCCTGCCCTCCATAATAGAAAATATTTCTTTGAAATCAGACTTTTGCATTTCTTCTAGTTTAATGAGCGCATTTGCCCTTTCATTTTCATCGTCAGCTATTATCAATTTTTGAATGAATTCGATTCTATCACTAGCGAAAAACATATGTTCTGTGCGACATAAGCCTATACCTTCTGCACCGAATTCTTTTGCAATTTTTGCATCTTTTGGAGTATCAGCGTTCGCTCTCACTTTGATCGTTTTGATTTCATCTATCCAGTTGATTATCGTTTTGAATTCTTGCGATAATTCAGGTGAAATTGTAGGAAGAATGCCAAGCATAACCTCCCCTGTTCCTCCGTTGATGGTAATTGGTTCACCTTTATTTACTCTTGCATCCCCTACAAAAAAGAAAGTTCCATCTTTATCGATATAAAGTCCACTTACACTGCAAATGCACGGCTTACCCATTCCACGGGTTACAACAGCAGCATGCGAGGTCATCCCTCCCCGTGCTGTTACTATGCCACTTGCAGCATTCATTCCATTAATATCTTCAGGACTCGTTTCTGACCTTACTAAAATCACTTTTTTACCCTGCTCTGCAGCTTTTTCAGCATCACTTGCACTAAACACTACATATCCAGAAGCAACCCCTGGAGAAGCCGGCAGTCCCTTCCCTATTACTTTCTGGTCACCCTTAACGTCAAGAACTGGATGCAATAAATTGTCAAAGTTTTTTGGATCAATTCTCAATATTCCTTCTTCTTTTGTAATCGTTCCTTCGTTTACCATATCAACCATTATGCGAATAGCAGCTTCAGCCGTGCGCTTGCCAGACCTAGTCTGCAAAATCCATAACTTACCGTCCTGCACAGTAAATTCGATATCCTGCATGTCTTTATAATGCCTTTCAAGTTTTTCACATACCACGCATAATTCTCGGTAGACACTTGGCAGCAACTTCTCCATGGTGTTTTTTTGCTCTCCGTCAATTGGCATAGGAGTATAAACACCAGAAACCACATCCTCACCCTGAGCATTAATCAGAAATTCACCAAAGTATTTTTTTTCTCCAGTCGAAGGATTTCGTGTAAATATCACACCAGTTGCAGAATTATCATTTAAATTACCAAAAACCATTGCTTGCACGTTGACCGCTGTTCCAAGGTTTTCAGGAATATTATGTATTCTTCTATAGGAAACAGCCCTATCATTTTTCCAAGAGGCAAATACTGCATTAACTGAGTTTAACAATTGCTCTTCAACGTTCTGCGGGAAATGTTTCTCAGTTTTTTCATATACTATCTTTTTAAAATCGTTAACAATTCTCTTTAAAACATCAACATCAAGATCAGCTAAGCTTTTTGCTCCACTCTTTTGCTGTTCATTATCAACAACATCTTGAAATAGGTGATGATCAAGCTGTAGTACAACATTGGAGTACATCATGATGAAACGGCAGTAGCTATCGTAAGCAAAACATTCGCCACTTTTTTTTGCAAGCCCAACAACGGTTTCATCATTTAGACCAACATTTAAAATAGTATCAAGCATGCCCGGCATTGAACTAACACTACCAGAGCGTATTGAAACTAATAAAGGATTATTTAAATCCCCAAATTTACAACCGATTTCATTTTCGAGCATCGCCATGTAGTTTTTGATTCCACTACATATGTCATTCCAGTGCGTGACCACATTTTTTTCTGGATCCGAGTAGTCAGCTACTTGGATAACAGAAGATCTATTGTCTTGATAATAGACTTTGCAAGCAGAGGTGGAAATTGTGAAACCAGGTGGAACAGGAATGCCAACATTGCACATTTCTGCTAAATTTGCCCCCTTTCCTCCCAGCAGATTTTTCATTTCTGCATTGCCTTCGCATTTACCCTGGCTGAAGTAATGTATTAACTTTTCCCCCATCATTTTCTCCGGATTTTCACTGATAAACACATTGTACATATAGTTCCAATAAACCTGTGAGAACTTGAAACCTTAGGATAATAAATTTTACAAAATTTTGCAACAACGTTCCTTCTGGCAACATCAGTAAAGTTAACAAAAAAGATGACAAATTATTGAATTATTATCAATAAGAATATATAATATAAAGATACATTTAAAAATTTTTTTATGGCTCTTTCTAAATTTCTCGACCCCAAGAATGATGTTGCGTTCCGGCGTATTTTTGGTACTGAAAAAAATAAAGACATCCTCATTCACTTTCTCAATGATATTTTGGGGTTCACTGGCAAAGATGAAATAAAAGAAATAGAATTCCTCAGCACTATGCAAGATGCTGAAATTGCCTCTAAAAAACAAAGTATCGTTGATGTTCTTTGCAGGGATGAAAATGGGGTGCAAGTAATAATCGAAATGCAAGTTGCCAAAACTAAAGGCTTTGAAAAACGCGCTCAATATTACGCTGCTAAAGCTTATTCAAGGCAAGCTGATAAAGGTGATCAATATCAGGATCTTAAAGAAATCATTTTTATAGCTATTGCTGATTGTATTCTCTTTCCTAATAAATCTGAGTATAAGTCAGATCATGTAATGTTAGACAAAGATAGCTATGAACATGATTTAAAAGATTTTTATTTTACATTTATTGAGTTACCAAAATTTCCTAAAACTAAAGAAGACCAATTGGAGAGTATAGTTGAAAAATGGATCTATTATTTTAAATATGCAGATGAAACTAGCGAAGAAGAATTGGAAAAGGTAATAGGTAGTGATGTAATAATTAAAAAGGCATATGAAGAACTAAATAGATTCAACTGGTCAGAGAAAGAATTTATTGCCTACGAACGGGAAATAAAACGTATTCGTGATGAACGGGCTGTTCTTGAACAAAAACTTGATGATGCTAAAAAGGAAGGAAAAATTGAAGTTGCAAAAACAATGCTGGCTAATAATGTTGATGTCACCACTATTGTTAAGTTTACTGGCCTCTCCATGAGTGAGATCAAAGAATTGCAGAATTAAGTGGAGCCGCAAACGGTTACAAGAAATAATGCTGCGGCCTGACAGGTGATAAGTACATTTAGCCTATTTATCTTTATACTTTCATGTCAATTTTATAAATCAAATTTATTTCTGTGAGTAGCTACAATTTAAAGACCTTGCTTCATCAATGTAATGGAACAAAACCTTTTTAGTAAGTTCAAAACCCTCTAAAGTCTCTCCTTCGCATCTTGCTGTAATGCAGTTTTGCGTATTTGATACCCTAAGAAGCCACCAACCTTTATTATCGGTTACCTTAACACCATCAAGATCTGAAAATACAATATTTTGCTGCTCCAGTGTTTTCTTTATTGACTCAATTATTTGAAACTTTTTCTCATCTTTCACTACAATCTTCACTTCACGGGTGATATATAACTTCGGTAAATCCTCAATCACCTGAGATAGACTTTGGTTTTTCTTAAGCAAAATGTCAACTGCTTTAACAGCAGAATATAGCCCATCATCAAAACTTAGCTCAGAAAAGAAGAAGTGCCCGCTTAATTCACTAGCAAACTTTGCCTCTTCCTCTACCATCTTCTTCTTAACTAGTGAATGTCCAGTAGCACAGGTGATAACTTGCCCTCCTAACTTGCTAACAAAATCATGCACTTTCATACTCATTTTTACGTTAGCAATAACTTTGCTTTCTGGATATTCCTCCAACACTTCACGTGCAAAAATTATAAATAAATGGTCATTGGAAACAACGTTGCCTTTATTATCAATTAAGCGCACCCTATCGCTATCGCCATCTAGCGCAATGCCAAGATCACATCCATATTCCTTCACAATGTCAATTAATTGAGCAAGATTTTTTTCCTCTATGGGATCTGGATCATGCAGTGGAAATGCCCCATCTATAGAGTTATTGGTTACGATGTGCGTATGACCAGGCAAGATCTTTTCAATATACCTTATAATTCCACTTGCTGGACTATTTCCACAATCCCAGGCTATTTTTAATTTCTGTGTAGTATCGTTCTTCACTGCACTTTTCAATATGCTAATGTACTCACTATATATATTTATGTTAATTAAGCTTCCAATTCTTGTGCTGCTTTTAATTGGACTGCTTATAATTTCCTTCATTTCTTGATCTGAGAAGACTTTTTTATTACTAAAAAATTTAAAGCCATTATATTCGCTGGGGTTATGAGAGGCAGTTATTATGATACCAAGATCCGCCTGTGTGATTTGTGTTGCAGCGTAAAGCATAGGTGAAGAGCATAGTCCAACGCGTATAACATTTGCACCGGATAAACTTAAGCCCCTAATTAATTCTCTTTCTATACCTGGTGAATCTATTCTGCTGTCGTAGCCGACACAAACACTAGCTACGGTTTGGCCAAACTTTCTACCTATCTCGTGCCCATCATTAATCTGCAAGTCTTTGCCTATTATACCTCTAATATCGTATTTTCCTATAATGGTATTGTCCATACTGTACTTCTTGAAGTGACTACTATATAACATTTTGGCCAAATGCTCAAGTTTATTTATCCAACAATTAGTTGACTTTTTAAAGAAATCTGTTAATATTATAGTATATTTTTTAAAATGTAAAATTATGCCACAGGAAAACGAAAATGTATTTATAGCTGAAAGTCAAAGTTTAGATGTAGATAAACAGCAGAAAAAGGATATTTTAGATGTGATTGAATCTTGTAGCAGCTTTCAAGAGACTATAAAACAATTGGAGGAAAAAATTTAATCTGGTATTTTATTGGCCCTTTACGCAAAGATGAGGACATTACAGGACAGATAAATTTAAAGTGGGAAAAGGAGTTCCAAAAATTTGAGCAATCAATAAATGAAACACATAGAGAATTTGAAGCATCTTTACCAAATCAAAATTACTTAGCGTATTCAACAAAAGATGATGACTTCAAAAATAGATTTGAAAATCAAGAAAAACCAATAGAAATTAGCAATATTTTAAGGACCAGCAGTGAAGGTAAGGTTTATAATATATCTTTAGGGAAAGATAGTCAAATAACCGCAAGCAAGAAAAATGGCAATGAGAGGCACTATGATTTTACTGGATCAAGGTCATGTGAAATGACCATTAATTGGCAGGCTAAGGATTCTGAAGGTAACAGCATAGACTGTAGCATGACCGTAAAATTGGATTCTGGTGGTATACAGAGTGTTATTGGTGAGCCAAAATTTGGAGGAATAACGAGTTCAGAAGAAGTATTAAAGTTAGTTGGACAAAATAAAGAAGTTTTTATCAACAGAAAAACTCTGTATCAAGCTTTTACTGATATAGGTCAAGATATGGACAGTCTCGAGCCCACACAAGATCTATCATCGCAATTGCCTACACCAAGCAGCAGTGGGTATTCCTCTCCTAGCACGCCTTCTTCACGTAGAAGTTCTTCTTCTGTTGAAAGCGAGATTGGTGATGAAGAGTCTGAAATCATTGATGAATACATTGACGATGACTACGATGAACAAGAAATACACAAAGATTATAAGAAAAAGTATGAACAAGAAGGATTAAAAGGTGTAGATGAGACTATAAATGAAATTAACAAACTTGCAGAGCAGCGTGACAATCTAAGCTTAGAACGTGACTCCTTGAGAGATAAAGTTAATGAACAACAGCAAGTGATATTTGAAAGAGATCAAAGAATAAAGGAGCAAGATGCTTCTATTAAGTCACTTATAGAGAAACTTGAAAAATTAGAAGAACTTAATAAAAAGATAGAAAAAGAAGGTGATACACAAATAAGCGAATTAAGTGAAGAAAAGCAAACTGGGGAAGAAGAAGCTGAAAGACTTAAAGCTGAATTAAAAAGGATGACGCAAGAATTAGCTTGGAAGAATCAAAATATTGAGCAGTTAACACAAAAGATAGAGAAAGAACTGCAGGATAAAAATGATGTAATAGAAAGCTTAAATGATAAGTTGAAAGATAAAGAAGATGAAGTTCAATCAGTAAATGGGATAAATAAAGAACTACAGAAGAAATTGAAGCAAAGTGAAGCTAATTTAACTGTACTAGAGAAAAAGAGTGCAAATTTGGAGAATGATCTGAACAAAATAGTGGAAGGTTTAAAGGATGATCATAAAAAGCAGTTGGCAGAACAGTTAATGGAAACAAAAAAGGAAAACAATACATTGGCTGAAACGGCGAGCCAATTGTCTAAAGAATTAAATGAATTACAGAGAGAAAAGGAAGATTTAGAGAGGGAAATTCGACAACTTGAACCTGGAAGATCACTTGCAGATGAGCTAAGCGAAGAAAATACGAAGAGGAAAATAGAAAAACTTCAATATCAACTTAAGGAAAAGGAAGGGATGTTAACGTGTACACAGGAAGAGCTGGCATCTGTCAAAGAGAGTCTAGAGCAACTGCAGAACATATTACAGCAGGAAAAAGGTCAGGCAACTCAAACTGAAGTTGAATATGAAAGTAGAGGAACAAGCATGCAGCAGCAAGACCAAGGTATACAAGCTGTAAACAACAACTCAAGCAGAATAGCTAGGGGGTTAAGACAAGAAAACAAAAAATTGACTAGAGACAAACTAACTATATCTGAACAATTAAAACAAAAAATAAGAGAGATTGACGAGTTAAAGAAAAATTTAAAGCAACTGCAAGAAGAAAATAAACAACTAAAACAAGAAGTTACCAAAAATGCAGGCGTTGATGCATCATCTTCAACAGGTCAAAAAGAAGCTAAAGAAGCAGAAGTTATACCGCAAAACATTATGGATTGGCCTGTTCCAATTCCAGACGATAAACCAGAAGAGCAGAAAACTCCATTAGAGCCAATCAAGGTAAATACAGAATTATCAGATCCAAAATCAATCTCCGCTGAGGGTCCGGAAAAATCTCCTCCTCTTTCAAAATGATGAGTTTTGCTTCTACAGCTGACCCAAGCAACACGTTATCCCGCGATTTATTCGCGTTATCTCAGCCGCTAACACGTAGCGGGATACTTAACCGTCATACCGTGATTTATTCACAGTATCTCTTAGCCACTAACAAGCAGCGGGATGACAGCAATCCTACGTCATGCCGCCGCGGTATCTCTAGATCCCGCTAACTAGTAGCGGAATGACGAATTTTTGTTTTTTAAATTATAGCCAAACATACTGTAATTGCTATTGAATGATGGAGAGACATACTCCATTATTTTAGCACGAAGTAACAAATTCAATGAATTGGTTCTTCAAAAATAATTTAAACTTTTACAGTAGGTCATGAAATATTATAGCGATCTCATTAAAAGAAACTTTTATAAGTATCGTTGATGAGAAAGGAAAAGTTGTTAAGGAAGAAGTTGTTGCAAGCGAAAGTAAGGCAATAGCAGATTAGCCAAGGCAAAAAGTACGAATCCATAGGAATAGAAAGTGGACAGTTGTCAATATCAATGTGCAAAGAGTTAAGGAGTTTTGGATTACCAGTAATTTGTGTAGATGCAAGGCATATGGCAGCAGCGTTGTCTGCAAGAATCAATAAGAATGATAAAAACGATGCGAGGGGTATAGCGCAGATGATGAGAAGTGTTAGTAAAATCAGTTGTCAAATTAAAATAGCGCTTGGAAGCAGAAGACAGCTAATGTGTAGCAAACAGCAGGTTATTGGAACAATAAGAGGGTTGTTGAAGATACATGGTCGGTAAAGGATCAAAATTTGAAACTTTCGCTTTAAGAATACAAGAGGCAATAAATAATTTGGATGAAATCAGTAGGAGTTCAATTGAAGCGTTAGTTTGTAGTTTGGAAGCAATAGAAAAGTCATTAAGAAAGCTTGACAAAATGCTTTCAGAACAAGGTGAAAAAGACGATGATTGTAAATTGTTAACTACTGTTCCAGGAGTGGGGATTATAGTAGCAATGACGTATAAAGCTGCAATTGATAACCCACATAGTTTTGAGAAATCTGATACAGTTGGAGCATATATAGGGTTGACACCAAGGCAATATTCTTCTGGAAAAGTTGATCGGCATGGCAGCATATCAAAGATGGGACCAGCGGAATGTAGAAGTATGTTATATGAAGCTGCACAAACAATGCTTACAGTTACCAAGAGGACATTTAAATTAAAAAACTGGGGTTGCGAAGAAAAAAGGAATGAAAAAAGCAATTGTAGCAGTAGCAAGAAAATTAGCTGTAATTATGCATAGGATGTTGGTTGATAAAACAGAATTTTATTATCAATAAACATCAAAAGAGCATAGGACAATAATTTTATTGAAAATAAAGATAGCAATGCCGATGGAAGGGACAAGCAAGAACTTAGTTAGACTTCGTGGTAAATATGTTGCCGTCCACTTCCGCCTAACAAGTATGATGCGGCTTGACAAATTTATTGTCATCTCAGACCGCGGAGAGAACCATACGCTACTTTTAACTTATGTAAAATTACCAAGGATTATGGAGAAGATATGCTGTTTTGATTTGTGTGAAAATTATTGTTGACTTATGTGCAATTAGAGAACCTAAGTTACTTTAGCTATAATTCAGAATTGAGAGCTTTTAATAACTCTCTAACTCCCACTTAGGTCTTGGTGCAAAATTGAGAGAATCTATATAGCTTTTCTGTAACATTTCAATTCCTGCCCATCCAACCATTATTGCATTATCTGTACATAGGTTGTTGGGAGGAAAAAATATGTTTAAGTTTATGTGTTGTTTTAATTTTTCTCTCAAGAAATTATTTGCTGCAACTCCGCCGGTAATCACAAAGTCATTGATTTTGATATTTAAAGATTCGGCCATAATAATCGCATTACTAACCCTGTCCAGCAGTATGTCACTAATACACTCTTGAAACGAAGCACATACGTCACACACATCTTGCTCGCTCATTTTAAGTTCTTGCACTAAGTTTTTTACTACTGTTTTAATTCCAGAAAACGAAAAGTTACATCCAGAACGTTTTATCATTGCCCTTGGCAATTTAAATCTTGCACCATTGCCTTTTTTAGCTAACTTTTCAATTAATGGCCCTCCGGGATAGCTTAAACCCAGCATCTTAGCAACTTCATCAAATGCTTCTCCTAGTGAATCATCGAGCGTTTCTCCAAGTTTAATGTATTTACCTACATCCTGTGCAATTAAAAATTGACAGTGACCACCTGATATTAGTAGGACTAAAAATGGAAATTTTACCTCATGCAGTAACCTAATAACCAGTGCATGCGCTTCTAAGTGATTCACTGCAATGAACGGTTTTTGTGCTACATGCGCAATTGCTTTAGCCATCATTGTACCAACTATTAATCCACCTATGAGTCCTGGTCCTGATGTTGCTGCAATTGCATTGAGGTCACAAAAGTTAAGGTTAGATTTTTCCACGGCGCTTTTTATTAGACCACTTAAATGCTTCATATGAGCACGTGAAGCTATTTCAGGGATCACTCCACCACGTTTTTTGTGTTCTGCTTGGGAGAGAATTTCGTGAGCAAGGACTTGCTTGTCACTATTTACAATCGCTACTGCAGTTTCGTCGCAGCTTGTTTCAACAGCTAAAATGGTTTTCATGTATATTTAGTTACTGTATTACCAAAACTATACTTTGAAACGCTGTAGAAGTTAACTGCAAAGTTATAGCTCTTTTTACAATAATCCGAACAGACCGTAATATGCTACTGGCCTTCTATAGCCATAAACACATATCTTATCGCATTCGGACTATTATAAGAAAGGCTATACTTTAGCTATGCAATCAGGCTTCCTAAAAACACTTTGTAGCCAATCAATTCTTGAGTATAAAAAAAATTCCTTTAATAAGCTAGCCTAACAACCGTCATCCCGCTGCTTGTTAGCGGGATCTAGAGATACCGCGGGGTTGTAAAGTAATTTTTTACATCTAATGCTCGGCCAGTGCCTGCATGATACCACGTATTATCTATACCAAGGAGTTCTGCTTGTAGATATTATACCAACAATCCACTATTTTTTTTATGTCTTGTGGTTTAGTTTCTGGACCTATACTGATTCTAATTGAACACTCTGCTTGCTCTTTTGTTGCCCCCATTGCAAGCAAAACATGGGAAGGCTCAACTTTTCCAGAAGAACATGCGGAGCCATTACTAACTGCAATATAATTCAAGTCAAAATGCATGAGCTGCACATCACTCTTTACTCCTGGCATATAAATAAAACTTGTGTTTGGCAGCCTCTTAGAGTTTTTACCGAAGATTCTTATGTCACTGGCAAGATTTAATAATTCACACTCTAATTGATCGCGTAGCTCCTTTACTTCATCCATTTTTGATAAAAGATCTGGAATATTTTGCAGTGCAGCAGAAAGGCCTGCAATTGCAACAATATTTTCCGTACCACCACGAAATCCCTTCTCTTGTCCACCACCTATTATAATAGGTTCTATCGCAAGTTCTTTATTGAATATTAAAACTCCACTGCCTGCTACACCGCCAAATTTATGGGCGGATAAAGTGAGTAAATCCACTCCTAAATCTTCCATATTAACTTTAATTTTCCCAACACTTTGAGCAGTGTCAGTGTGGCAAATTGCTCCAAACTTGTGTACTATTTTAGCTATTTCCTCAATAGGTTGAATAACTCCGGTTTCGTTATTTGCCATCATAACTGAAACTATTGCTTTGTTTCCTTTAAGCTCGCTTAGAATTTTTTCTAGCTCTAAAAAGTCAACAATGCCCTCCTGATTAACAGGTATTATATATGGATTACATGCAGAATTAAGAATTGAAGGATGCTCTATAGCTGAAATTATATGCAGGTAGCCTGCTATTCCTCTCATAACAAGGTTATTCGCTTCAGTTGCACCAGACGTAAAAACTATTTCTTTATCACTTGAAACGCCAATAGCACCACGTACGTTATCTCTTGCATCCTGAAGAATCTTCCTCGCTTCTTGTCCTCTCTTATGTAGTGATGATGGATTGAGCGTTTGTTTTGACAAGACCTCAAATATACTTTTTTTTACATTTTCACTAATTGGAGCAGTTGCATTGTAATCAGCATATACGCAACCACTATTTTCTAAAGAGAATGGATTCATCTGTCACTTAAATAAGTTTACCATCAACTATAGCCATAACTATGTACGTTAGCTTTAACACGATAAAAAATTTATTGCAAAAACAGCGAAATTAATACATAATTAATAACTCACGTCATCAATACCTGTCAAGAGGGTTCTTATTAGGAGTTACCATGGTTGAAGTTTTTTTAAATAATGCAACAAGAAAGATAGAAGGTGAATACCACCAAAGCAAAGATGCCAACGCGCCGGTTGTGCTGGTTTTACATCATCATCCTCAATATGGTGGTAATATGGATAGTAAAATTGTACATAGTACATATACGTCTTTTATCGATAACAATTTTTCTGCATTGAAAATTAACTTTCGTGGTGTGGGAAAATCTACCGGAACTTTTGATAAGGGTATAGGAGAATTAACTGACGCTGCGGTAGCCATTGATTGGCTTCAGGAACATAATCCTAGCAATGTTCCAATTTGGATCGCTGGTTTTTCTTTTGGAGCATGGGTGGCTATGCAGCTAACAATGCGCCGCCCTGAGATAGTGGGTTTTATTGCTCTTTCTCTTCCGGTAACTAAGTACGATTTTTCTTTTCTTTCTCCCTGTCCAGTTTCTGGGCTTATAATACAAAACAGTAATGATACAATCTCAGAAGAAAGCGATGTAACAGAATTAGCAAAAAGGTTGATAAATTCAGTAAGAAGTGATCACATGAAATACCATATAATAGATGATACTAATCACTTTCTAAAGGATAAAGAAGAGGAAGTGACTCAAATCGTGGACAATTATATAAAACTGCGCTTGAATAGTGCAACTATTTCTTTTCAAAAGGTCAAAAAAGAGGTAAGGGTAAAAGAATATGCCTAATCTTTACAAATAAGAGAAATGAGTATAGTAATATAAATAAAAGGGTTTTGTTATGTTTAAAAAGCTATTATTTTTTGTTTTAACTGTGTTTATGTTATCGGGGTGTTTCCTAAGTAAACAGCGTAAGTTAAAAAGTCCATGTATAAAAAGCAATGAAAGCATTTCATGCGAATTATACTCTGTTAATGATCATTGGTTAGATAAGTATAGGGCATAGAAATTGTGCTATTTTTCCTATTCACAACTTCACTAATGATCGATCTCTCAATTGGAAAATGCAGTCTGCCTTTTCTGCAAGGAGGTGATTGTGTGTTACTATAAGCATAGAGCTGTTATTTTCCTTTACGTATGAATGTAGCAGTAAAAACACCTTAAAAGAGTTTGTTGGATCTAAGTTTCCTGTTGGCTCATCTGCAAGTAAAAGCTTTGGAGAATTTACAATGCTTCTTGCAATTGCAACTCTCTGCCTTTCCCCACCCGAAACTTCAGATACCATGCTACTTGCTTTGTTTTCCAGACCAAATTTTTCCAACATTGCTTGCGAATTTTTTTTTGCTTCAGCTTTGCTTTTTCCTGCAATGAGTTGAGGAAGCATAATATTTTCCAACACCGATAACTCTTGTAACAAATAGTGAAATTGATAAACAAAACTAAGAAAATTTCTTCTTACATGAGTTTTATGCTTATTAATGGCTTGTGTACAATTTATTCCATCTATCGTAACTATACCTGAAGTTGGCTTGTCCAACAAGCCTGCGATTTGCAATATAGTTGTTTTCCCTGCACCTGAATCGCCAATCAGCGCTACTACTTGCCCTCTTGTGACACTTAAGTTGATATCCTTTACAACAGCAGAATTGTTCTTGAAGCTTTTATCTACGGAAGTTAGTTCTAGTGCTACATTACCACCCATGTTTAAAAGATCCAGAAGGCATCTAAGTTTTAGTAATAATTAAACCGAAAAACTGTTGCCACAACCACACTGGGATTTAGCAAAGGCATTCCTTATTTGAAAACCAGAACCACTGAGATCCTCAGTATAATCTATAACTGAGTTATTTAAAAATTTTGCTGAACAATTATCAACCATTAATACAGGGTTTCCATTTTCATCATTAATTACTATATCTTTACCTTTTTCGCTAAAACTGGAGTGGCTTCTATAGTCCTCACTTTCTTCATAGTCATCATCTTCGTCTTCGTCATCAAACTCATCATCGTAATCATCGTCTTCATCATCCAAAGATAGATTTTTATTCATTTGATCCATAAGAAAATAGTATTTGAAGCCAGAACATCCACCACCTGAAACTGCAACTCGTAAAATGGAACTCTTATCCCCTTCCTGCTCTGCAAGAGAGTGGATTTTTTTTAGTGCATTATCAGTTAAGTTGATGTTGTAATTTGTTGACATAGTAACCACCGTTTATTATTGATAACTTATTATAGTAGAAATTTTACATGTCAAACAATAATTTTCTATTAAATTATGCATGTTTTCCAAGCAAAACAAAAGGGAGATACTTCAAAGAGCCAGAAGATGAGAATCGCAGCTGCTTTCAGCGTGATAGGGACCGTATCATTCACTCTAATGCGTTTAGAAAATTGGAGTACAAAACACAAGTTTTTATCAATTATGAGCACGACTACTATCGCACTCGGCTTACTCATAGCCTTGAAGTTGCACAAATTGCAAGGTCCATTGCGCGTAGACTTGGCTTAAATGAGGATATCACTGAATGCATAGCGCTCGCACATGATCTTGGTCATCCTCCATTTGGTCATGCAGGTGAAGATGCTCTAAAGAAATCAGTTCAAGATTTGAATCTTGATAACGAGAAGTATGAGTTTGATCATAATGTTCAAGCTATAAGGATTTTAACTTACCTCGAACAAAAACATGCTGATTTTGATGGTATGAATCTAAGTTGGGAGGTGATTGAAGGAGTTGCAAAACATAACGGTCCCTTGCTTGGTCAAAACGCGGAGTCTTCTACAAATAATCAGCTGTTATTAGAATACAACAAAAAATATGATCTAAAACTTGAAGAATTTTCAAGCATTGAAGCGCAAGTTGATTCAATTGCCGATGATATTGCTTACAGTGTTCACGATCTTGATGATGCACTCAGGGCGAATTTAGTAACCACCGAAGATTTGCTGAATGTTCCTTTAATTGAAAAAATGTTTAAAGACATAAGGAGCAGATATTCAGAATTGCCTCAGAGCAAACTCATACATGAATCACTGAGTGGAACTATAGGAACTATGATAAGTGATGTTGTTTCTCAGACTGAAAGAAATATTGAAGATCACAAAATAGAAAGCGTAGAAGACGTAAGAAGTCTAAATAAAATGCTAGTCACATTTTCACCAGAAGTTGCGAATGCTACAAAAGAAATGAAAAGATTCAACATGGAGAAAATATACAGAAGCTATAAACTGAGTAGAACGATGAACAAAGCAAAACGCATAATACAGGAACTCTTTCAATGTTTTTATGAAAACCCAGGATTACTTCCCACAGAGTGGAGCAAACTCGCTTGTGAATCTCAGCGTTCAGTAATAATATGTGACTATATCTCAGGTATGACAGATAGATTTGCTATACACGAGCACAGAAGAATTTTTGATACCTCATACGAAATGACTTCTTTCTAATGACTGATGATCATTTCATGTCAATTGCATTAAGGCTTGCAGAAAAAAATCTTGGAAATGTTGCACCAAATCCTGCTGTCGGGTGTGTTATTGTAAAGGATGGTACAATTGTTAGTGAGGGATACACAGGGATTGGTGGGCGTCCGCATGCGGAGGTAGTCGCTTTGCAAAACGCTAAAGATTCAACTCATGGCGCAACTATGTATATCACTCTTGAGCCATGTTGTCATCACGGAGTCACGGGGCCTTGCACTGCAAAAATCATAAAAGCTAGCATAAAAAGAGTAGTAATTGCAACTATTGACCCAGATAGTAGAGTTTCAGGCAGAGGCATGAAAGCTCTGAAAGAAGCAGGAATTGAAGTTGAGCAAGGTATTATGCAAAAAGAGGCAAAAGAACTGAATGTCGGTTTTTTCACCACTAAAGAATTACATAGACCATTTATAGCTTGCAAAGTCGCAACAACTCTTGACGGAAAAATCGCAACATTTACAGGCGATAGCAAATGGATAACAAGTGAAAATACGAGAAACTGGGTGCATGAGCTCAGAACGAAATATGATGCAATTATGATTGGCAGCAATACTCTTATTAATGATGATCCACTCTTAACTTGCAGATTACCAGGACTCGGAAGTAGATCGCCAATAAGGCTAATTATAGATAGTCAAGGGAGATTAAAGGAAGAGCATAACATTGCAAAGACTGCAGACAAAGTAATAACTTGGGTAATCACAAATAAAGAAGTAGAGAAAAAAATAAAAAACATTAACTACTTAGTAGTTAATTCAAGCAACGCAGGTAAGGTTTGCCTAAAGGACATGGCATTAAAACTTGTTTCAGAAATTGGTATAACAAGATTATTAGTTGAAGGTGGAGGAGTGTTAATCACAGAACTATTAAAGTGTAATTTAATCGACAGGTTGATAATATGCCGCAGTGGTAAAATTTTAGGCAATGATGCCACTCCTTTTGTAGGAGATTTAGGGATTCAATTCATTAACAACTGTTATCAGTTTAAAAAAACAAAGATAATAGAGTTTAGTGAGGATATAGTTGAGGTTTGGGATAGGTCGTCATAATCCTTACATACTCAAACAGTAAAAAAAAGGTATCCGTTCAGCGGAGCGGTAAAATAAAAAGTAGACAAGGAGTGCTAAAAACATAATATCGCAAGTAGTATGTGTGGTAAATATGTCTGATCTACTAGCTAGTCTTCTCAAGCTCTGTGAAAGCTTTAAAATAGAGATAGAGCAACTAAAAGCAGAGATAAAGAGGTTAGAGATAGAAAACGAAAATTTTAGATCTGAGAATAAGGCGCTAAGAATCGAAAATGCTGAATTGAAAGAAAGACTAGGTCTGAATTCACAAAATTCATCGATACCGAGCTCAAAAGAGTTATACAAGCTAAAGAAGAAAAAGAAAAAAAGTGACAGTATAATAGGGGCACAGATTGGGCATGAAGGAAAGTATCGCCCTAAAATGGAAGCAGATGAAGTGGTGAAAATAGAGTTCTTGCGAGTGCGGAGGAGAAATTGCGATATCGAAAGGGCAATACATTCATCAAAAAGTTGATTTGCCAGAAATTAAGCCTTATGTTGTGGAATACCAATGGCCGCTGTTGCAAGTGTGGAAAAAGAAAAAGTAGCAGGCTACCAGAAGGTGTTACTGCGGATACATTTGGTCCAAAAGTTAAGTCAACAATTGCGGCGCTGAGCGGATTTTACAAGAACTCGAAAAGAGAAGTAGCAAATATTATAAAAAATATTTTCAACCTGGACATCAGTGTTGGTAGCGTGTCAAATAGCGAGGCTAGAGTTGCAGAAAAATGCCAAGAAGGAGATGAGAAAATCGAACAAGAAGTAAGTAAAAGTGAAGTTCTGCATATCGATGAAACGAGCCATTATAACAAAGGTAAACTTGGTTGGTGCTGGATGTTTCCCAGTAGTACACCAAGTTTTATAAAATTGACAGAGTCAAGAGGAATGAAGGTTTTACAAAATAGTAAGTTCTGCAATCGCAATAGCTTACGGCAGGTGCGCAGCATACAACTACTTTGCCGATAAGAACAGGCAAATCTGTTGGGCACATTTATCAAGAGATTTTGAAAGATTAGCACATAGTAGAAGTTAAAGTTCTGGGCTGTTATAGCCTTTCTTATAATAGTCCGAATGCGACAAGATATGTGTTTATGGCTATAGCAGGCCAGTAGCATATTACGGTCTGTTCGGATTATTGTAAAAAGAGCTATACCAGACGTGCCAGAAAGTTGCAAAAACGTACAAGGTATTACTTGAAGCCGTTTACCTGAAGCAATTGGAGCTTCTCGAGTTGCAAAAAATATTTTGAAATCTAAAAGAATAATGTGGAATTTTTTAGATGACCCAGAAAACATTCCGCTGACAAACAACCATGCTGAACAGCAGATACGGCATTACGTCGTTTATCGCAAAAATTCATATTTTACCCAATCGAAGTGGGGAACTTGAACGGATAATTTCATTATATAGCCTTTCTTATAATAGTCCGAATGCG
>NZ_AWUH01000054.1:0-316 GCF_000689175.1 Wolbachia endosymbiont of Glossina morsitans morsitans
ATTTTTTTAAGAAAATCTGCATTTTCCTCTGGATTAAATATAAAATTGGTATAGAAAAAATTAAAAAATACTATCAGCACCAAATAGGCTACAATATATACTACTTTATTTGCCATAAAGTAATTCAAAATAAAATCAGAAAAAGCGTGCCCCTTATAGAAATTTGCAATTGAAATAGGTGTCAATAAAATTGCATTAGCAAAAATGGTTGGTACTACACCAGATAAATTAATCTTCAATGGAATATAAGTAAAATCGTCATTATGTAATCTTTTAAATTGCTTTTTAGGATGTTGAACAATAACCTTTCTATAAG
>NZ_AWUH01000055.1:0-4013 GCF_000689175.1 Wolbachia endosymbiont of Glossina morsitans morsitans
GAAGAAGAATATGCCTGCTTCATAACTTTATGTTTATATATTAAATCATCGGAGCTTTCTTTAAGAAACAACAACGCTTCCTTCTGCGCATCAGCATCATTCTTATCTATTACTTCAAGCTCTTCTACGCCAAACGTTATTCCATTCATAGAGTTAGCAAAGTCATGAAGCAGCCGTCCTGATAGCAGTTCCGTTATTAACAGTATGTTTTTGGTATTTTCGTTCATTGGATAATTATAAATGATTTAAGTTACCCTATATTGGTAAGTATATAATAGTCAATTAAGAGAAAGTTTCGTTGCACTTTTTATATCAAGGCATTAATATAGTATTAACAATTTTAAAATTTATAAAAGGATTATGAATACTTATACCAGATCAGGAATAGATATTGAACTATATAATAAGTTAATAAAAGAAGTCAAGCCTATTGCTCAAGAAACTACTAGAGAAGAAGTAATCAGCGAAATAGGTTCATTTTCTGCGTTATTTGATTTTGCTGCACTAAGTAAGAAGTATGACCATCCAGTACTCGTTTCCTCAACTGATGGAGTAGGTACGAAACTGTTGATAGCTCAAGAAGTGAATAAACATGATACTATAGGTATAGATTTAGTTGCAATGTGTGTAAATGACTTACTTGCACAAGGAGCAACGCCTTTGTTTTTCCTTGATTACTTTGCAACAGGCGTTTTGACCAAAGATGTTTTATTATCTGTGGTTAAGGGCATTGCAGAGGGGTGCAAGCAAGCTAAAATAGCATTGGTTGGCGGGGAAACTGCAGAAATGCCTGGAATGTATGGTAATAATCACTATGACCTTGCAGGGTTTGTGGTTGGTGTAGTTGATCGAAAGCAAATTCTTCCAAACTGTAGTATGATGAAAGCAGGTGATTATATAGTCGGCTTAGAGTCAAGTGGAATTCACTCAAATGGGTTTTCTTTAGTGCGCCATGTTTTCAAAAGCTTAGGTATAAATTATAACGATACATCTCTATGGAATAATAAATCTTGGAGTGAAATACTACTTGAACCAACAAAAATATATGTTGATTCTTTGCTGCCTATCATGTCACAAGTAAAAGGTATTGCGCACATCACGGGTGGTGGTTTGGCAGACAATATTCCGCGAATTCTTCCAAAAAACTTATTTGCAAACATAGACATTAATTCCTGGAAATGGCCAGATATATTTTTATTGCTAACAAAGGAGGGTAAAATAGAGAAGAAAGAAATGCTAAAAACATTTAATTGTGGTATTGGTATGGTATTGATCGTAAGTTCTGAGAATATGCAAAACGTGAAAAATCATTTCCAAAAACGTGGAGAAAAAATTGAAATTATTGGAAAACTTGATGGGGCATGTAACCCTCCACTTGATAGAGTAGTATTTAGTTAACCTAACTTTACTGACAGTCTTTTTGCAACTTCTAGGTATGCTTCCTTTAAATCTCCTAAATTCAAACGAAAGACATCTTTATCCAGCTTTTTATAAGTATTTTTATCCCATAATCTGCAGTTATCAGGGCTAATTTCATCAGCTAAAACGATTTTAGTACTGTCATTTATTAATCTGCCAAATTCTAACTTGAGATCAACTAAATATATACTTGCATTTGAAAATAGGTGAACTAATATTTCGTTGATTTTTAAAGTTGTAGTTTTAACTTCATCCATTTCTTTGCTAGATAGCCAATCAAAATACAGTATGTGATTTTCATTTACCATTGGGTCGGCTAGGTCATCATTTTTGTAAAAAAACTCGATTATAGGAGATGCAAGCCTCTCACCTTCTTTGATATTAAAACGTTTGCAAAAGCTGCCAGCTGCAACATTCCTCACGACTACTTCAAGAGGTATGATTTTGAGTTTTTTGACTAGCTGCTCTCTTTCATTCAGAGTTTTTATAAAGTGTGTGCTAATTCCTGCTTTCTCAAGCTTTTCCATGATAAAAGCACTAACATGATTATTAATTATTCCTTTGCTCTCAATAATTTCATATTTTTCCTTATTGAATGCTGTAACATCATCTTTAAAGTGCTGTATAACAGTTGATGAGTCTTCAGTTTCAATAATGGCTTTCGCTTTACCTTCGTATATCGTTTTATTCAGTGACATGCTTAATTTAACTATATATTATATCAATTTACTGTTCTTAGAGTATAGCCCCAAATAACTTAAAATAAACCTTAATGGCATTCAATGTTACAATATTAACCATATTTCCAGAAATGTTTCCCGGGTTTTTGAACTATTCTCTTGCCGGAAAAGCGTTAAGAAAAAAAATATGGAACCTTGAAGTAATAAATATTCGTTCTTTTGCGAAAGATAAACATTCAACTGTGGATGATGTTCCATATGGAGGTGGAGCAGGAATGGTTATGCGTTCTGATGTAGTTGGTGATGCAGTAGATAGTATGCTCTCTGTTCATAAAAACACTAAGTTTATTTACATGACTCCATCTGGAACTAAGTTTAATCAGAATATTGCCAGAGAATTATTAGAGTTTCCTCATATAACAATATTGTGTGGTCGATTTGAAGGTATTGACCAAAGGATAATTGATGCGTATACTCCTTACGAGTTAAGTATTGGAGATTATATACTTTCAGGAGGTGAGCCAGCTGCAATGGTGGTTCTTGATGCATGCATTAGACTTCTTCCAGGTGTAGTAAATAATACCGATAGTATTACTGAAGAAAGTTTTAATTATGGTGGTGGTGTACTTGAATATCCTCAATATACTAGACCTGAGCAGTGGAAGGGATATAAAGTACCTGAGGTTTTGTTATCTGGCAATCACAAAAAAATAAGTGATTGGAGGCAGAAGCAGTCTCATGTTATAACAAAAAAGCGTAGGCCTGAATTATTGAGTGGAGAGATAAATGACAAATTTACTTAAAAAATTTAACGAACAGCAAATGCAAGTGTTAGCTAAAGAAATACCAGAATTTCGTCCTGGCGGTGATTTGAAGGTCACTTTTAAAGTAGTTGACGGTACAAGTGAACGTATACAGATATTTGAAGGTGTATGTATATCAAAAAGGAACCGCGGGTTACATTCTTCTTTTGCAGTCAGAAAAGTGAGCCATGGAGAAAGTATAGTGTCTCAGTTTTTTGTTTATTCTCCTGCACTGGTTTCAGTGCAAGTGACAAGAAAAGGAAAGGTTCGTAGAGCAAAACTGTATTATCTGTGCAAACTATTTGGAAAAGCTGCAAGGATCAAAGAGCGTACTACTTATGTTAAAAAGAAATCTAAGTAGATACAATAGGGAGTGATGTCAATTGTGTCATCTCAGAACTCTCTCTTGTCATCCCAGTGCGTGACACACGACTGTACGAACATTGTGTTTGCCTCCCGCTGTGGTGTCATCCCAGTGCTCCGACACTGGGATCCAGCATTCGTTATTCTCCTTTTGGTTTGTGCTTTCATGGAAAATGTAAAAATTATTTGCAGGCAAAGCCTGCTGGATCCCAATGTCAGCTACTTGCATGACAAAAAAGGGGAAAGTTTTTTCAAATCCTCGTGTAAAGAAAAGTAAATGAGTATAAAGAAAAAATTCCTTAAATTACTTCAGTCAAGGCGTGTACATGCTCGTATAAAAAGGAAAAATAAAAAGAACAGAGCGCTACGCTTTTGTTCTTTCACGGCACTAGTTATCTCACTTGGCTGTCCTGTGTGTATATTGTTGAGTATATTAGTTAACTCTTACAGTGCCTTAACAGTAACGAAAATTTTATTGCCAGTTGAAATAAATGCTGATCTTGCTTTGGCGAGTAATCCTAGTGGTTTGCGGTATAAGTCCATTGGCTTACTCAACGATTCTTTACGTAAGGTGTTTGGAGGAACTGATTTTAAAGACGGTGACGAAATTTTAAGTCGTAATTCTTACAAAGAACTAGAGAAATTTTTTCGTAAGAAAGTAAAAGATAGTGGTGAATATGAGATCTGGTTTACCGCGGTCTCAAGTATAATTAATTCAATAAATAAAGATAAACATTTGAATGATCGT
>NZ_AWUH01000056.1:0-2325 GCF_000689175.1 Wolbachia endosymbiont of Glossina morsitans morsitans
AATTTTCAGTAGCAAAAAATATTCGGAATATCAATATAATACCAGGCTCAGGAGAAGGTTTGTATATGATACAAAAATACAGAAAGAAAATCGCGCAAGAGAAAATAAGCAGCAACCAATATATCCCATATGGGCTGGCGCAAAGGGTAAATCACAACAACCACACTAAAAAGAGCGATGCAATGCTTTCTTTGGATCAATTAAAGGGAGATTTACCAAATGTTGAGTGGGTATCGGTAGTAGTCAATTGGTTTGTGAATGATCTGAACATTAAAGATTGTAAAATATATCCTGCAGTTGAATTTCAAGATGATTCCGCAATATTACCTGATGATTGGCAAGTAGGGGGTGTAACCAGAGATAATGCTCAGCTAATTTCAAAAGATGCGAGTGGAAACCCAAGGTATGGTGGCACAGTTAGTGATGCAGCGTTGATAAGATATATAGAAGAGCTACACAGCAGAGGCTACAAGGTGTGCTCTATCCAATGCCCTTACTTGATACAAAGAACAAAGAGTGGCGAGGAAGGTTGAGCGGGACTCCTGAAGATATAAGTGATTTTTTTAAGAATCAGTACAACAAATTTATAGAGCATTATGCAAGCATTGCCAAACAAACTAAAGTGGAAGGGTTTATCATTGGTTCTGAATTTGCGCAACTTACCAAAATCAGGGATGAACAAGGGAATTACCCTGCCGTTATAGAGCTGGTCAAGCTTGCAAAGCAGATAAAACTTAATCTTGGAAAAGAAGTAACAGTTACCTACGCTGCAGATTGGAGCGAATACCACTCATATGATGGTTGGTATAATATGGATGAACTGTGGTCTTCAGAGTATATCGACGTTGTTGGCATAGATGCTTATTTTCCACTGACTGATGGTCCAGAGCCTCCTTTTGGTTATTCCGTGGAAGATGTAATGGGTGGTTGGAGCAGTGGAGTGGGGTATGATTATTTCTATGATTACTCAAAGGGTGAGCCTGAAAGAGTAAAGTATAACGACAGCAGGTATGCGTGGAAAAACATAGCAAAATGGTGGAGTGAAACTCACATAAATCCAGGTGGTAGTAAAACGAAATGGCAACCAAAAATGAAAAAAAATATGGTTTACTGAGTATGGATTTCCCAGTATGAACGGCTGCACTAATGAGCCAAATGTGTTTGTTGACAAAGGCAGCATAGAGAGCAAATATCCACGATATTCAAACGGAGAGGTGAGCTTTCTTTCGCAAAAAATTGCAATTGAAGGAACGCTAAAGAAGTGGCAAAGCTCGGAAATGGTAGAAAAAATGTTTCTCTGGGCGTGGGATGCAAGGCCATTTCCTTATTTCCCCAATTTGTGTGATATGTGGACTGACTGCCATAATTGGCAGACAGGACATTGGATTCAGGGAAAGCTTTCACAGCTTAATATTTCCGATGTTTTATCGGATCTATTACAAAAAGCAGGTTTAAAAAGCGATCAGTTCGATACGAGTGATGTTAAAGGATTATTGTCTGGATATGTAATAAATGACCAGCAATCGGTACGTTCAATTATTAAAATGCTGCAAAGTTGCTATTTTTTGATGTGGTTGAACAGGACTCTAAACTGAAATTTGTCCAAAAGGGCAGGGGAGTTACGACTGGAATACCAATTGGTGAAATGGTTTTCAGTAACAATTCAAAACTTGCTAATATCAGTCAATTAGATTTAAACAATAAAGTTAACGTCGTTTATTTTAATCGCAATTTTGGCTATCCAATTGATGTTAAATATGCTGAGTTGCCAAAGCAAGGCGCTGCTATAACAGTTGAAATACCGCTCATTATGGAGGAGGGAGAGGCGCAAAATATAGCTGAGGTTTTACTTTATTCTTCGTGGCAAGAGAGAAATATATACAATTTCAAGCTGCCGATAAAATATGCGTGGCTTGTGCCAAGTGATGTAATAACAATTTTAGACGGTGAGAAAAAGCATACGGTGAGAATTATAAAAACAAAATTCGAAAGCATGTCCATTCAAGTAATTGGCATTGGTTATGATCACTCTATATATAAGCTTTCTTTTCCTTCAACAAGGTCACTTATGCTGAAGGAATACCCTCCCTCTCACATTAGCAAAACCATCGTAGAAATGATAGATTTACCGGATATTAAAGGTAATAGTGCAAGCTTTACTTTAATTAGTGAAGAAAAGAATTGGAAGGGAGCAACACTCTTTATTTCGTACAACGATAAGGATTATAAGCCTATCGCAAGCACAAACAAGCAGTCTACTTACGGATATGTAATGGAATCTACCGACGAGGGGCTTATAGTAGTGTTACGTTTTGGTGTATTGAG
>NZ_AWUH01000057.1:0-2197 GCF_000689175.1 Wolbachia endosymbiont of Glossina morsitans morsitans
GATTAAATACATTTTTAATATTTTTATAGAAATCTATTAGTATAGATTTTGTATGCTGTTCTAATGGCTATTTTTAAATGCTTAATACTCCTCTTCATTATTTCTTGCACACATCTACCTACCAAGCAATATCCTATTAACATAGACAATTATAAGCACGATTATCCGTTGCAACAATATAACACCTCTTTGGAGATTAATGAACCGGCAATACCAGAAATTATGCCTTTACCAATAGAGTTTCCCGATCTCACAATCAGTAATCAGCTTATTTCTATTAATGTTAGTGAAGAAGTATCAGTAAAGGATTTGCTGATTGAGATAGGAAAACTTTCTGACGTTAACTTGGATATGGACCCAAAAATATCAGGTAATATTATTTTAAAGCTAAAAGATAAGGATATAAACGAAGTAATTCAGAGTATAGCAAATAGCGCCAAACTGCGTTACTCAACAAGTAATGGTGTAATTAGAATTGAGCAGGACTTGCCATACGCACAAAATTATTACGTAGACTTCATCAATATTCAACATTCTGCTAAAAGCAGTTTCGTCATTAATAACAATATTACTAACAGTGATGGAAGTAACGTTGATAGGGACTATAACAATGTTATGAAGTCTCAATACAGTAGTGACTTATGGAATTCATTAGAAAAAGGCTTGAATGCAATAATGGATGTTAACGGGGTGGATGATGGCGAATTCCTTTCATCCAACAGAGAAGCTGGTGTTATTATTTTGAATGCTAGAAAAGATATCCACAAAGCTGTTGAAGAATATATTAATAAGGTTAAGAAGTTAGCGTCTTCTCAAGTAATGATAGAGGCAAAAATAGTTGAAGTTGTGCTAGATGACAAATACCTTTCTGGTATGAACTTAAATGACTTACAAGATGGAACTAAGTCTATAATAAATCAAGATAACTCCATTATTAACCTAGCAATGAACTTTGGTGCAAATGATCTAGGAGATTTAGTAAAAAATTTAGACAAATTTGGCACTTCAACTGTAATTTCAAGCCCCAGAGTACATGCTATAAATAATCAGCAAGCGATGATTTCATTTACTAAAAACCATATTTATTTTACCTCCGATATACAAAAAGATACTAGAAACTCTAATCAGACCTTAATTACCAAGATGAATAGCGTCCCAATAGGTGTTGTGCTAATAATCCACCCAAGCATTAACATTGATACTAGTGAAATATTCATGGATATACATCCAACTTTATCAAGAATTAACGGCTACACTAAAGATCCAGATATAGAGTATGTCGCACAGCAGAGTAAAATGAAATTAAATAGCGACATTCCAATTGTTGAAATCAGAGAAATGAACTCTATGTTAAAAATTAAGAGCGGTGAAATTATGGTAATCGGCGGGCTTATAGAACATAGAGAAGATAAGCAAAGCTTATTGCATCAGAAATCAAAAAGGCTAGCGAATAATATTAGAACAGTAGAAACTGTCATTTTTTTAAAAGCAACAATCGTACCAACATTTGGTTTGTTAGATAGAAAAGATAAGAATTTATATATATATTAAATTATCACTAAAAATTAAATATCAAACCAACTTCAATATTGTGAGTAGATATGTCATCTGCAACAGGTATCGGAACGCTAAAGTAACGATAGCCGAGAAAGGTTTTGATTTCTGGGATTATTGAATAATCAACACCAAGTTTTATTTGATAAGCAAACCAAGGAACATTCAGTGGCATTGAATTTTGGGGTGACCCATTAATCCTTTTTAATCTAAAAACTGTTGGTCCTATACCAAGACCGATGTACGGAGCAAATTGTGTATCCTGAACGCTGGGATTATAATAGAAGTTTAACAAAAACGCAAATATACTTGCTGATTTATCAAATACCGGAGGAGAATTACTATCTTCAATATTGGCTATAGAATACGCGGCTTCAAAATCAATTTTACCATTTTCTCCAGCATAGTAACCTAAAGACATGCTGCTAAACCACTGGAAATCAATTTTACCATCAAATTGCTGTATACTTTGAATTTCATTTGCCACTATATTTTTTATTATAAAACCATAATGACTTTCAACTAAAGTTAGGACTCTTTTTCCTATTTCTTGTATACCCTTTACAAATGTTTCTGAATTATCATGGTATACCTTACCACCGTTAGCGCTAACATAAAAATCAAGTTTTTTTGATTTTTCTGA
>NZ_AWUH01000058.1:0-3342 GCF_000689175.1 Wolbachia endosymbiont of Glossina morsitans morsitans
ATTGGCCTAACCCACCTTTCTTTTCCTTTGCCCCATCTCATACTTTTTGGCCAAGAGAAATTTTTTAATATTTCTCCTAGTTGATTTTTAAGAAACTCTTGAATGTTAAATGAGCAGCTTTCTCTTTTAATGAAGTAAAAATCCTCATTATTTACTTTTCGAACGAGCAAATCTTCTTCATTTTTCTGATATTTTCTTAAAAAACCTTCGATAGCACTTTTTGGTGCGTTAATGTTTGGTCCCTTAACTTCGTTATTGGAATCCTTTAGCTCCAAAGCATTTATGTTGTCGACAAATAGGGTAATGCGACGTGCCGTTACAAAAACCTCCATTGATGTAAATTTTACATTATTTTTGTTAAAAACATTGGCAATACAGCTCTTAACTTGAACTGTAGCTGAATTCTGCATTCTCGGTGGTATTTCTTCTGAAAGGCACTCAAATAACAACTGCAACGACATACGCTATTTACTCATGTACAATTCACAACATTTTTTTGTCAGCTCTCTAACTCTACCAATATAAGCTGTACGTTCATTCACACCAAGCACACCTCTTGCATCAAGCAGATTAAGTAGGTGACTAGTTTTAATACATTGGTCATAAGCTGCCATTGGTAGCTCCTTTTCAATAAGGAACTTGCACAATTTTTCCGTATCTTCGAATTGCTGCTGTACCACTTTAGTATCATAATAATCTAACGCTAGATAAGAAAATTCATATTCTCTTTGTTTAAAAATATCTCCATAAGTTACACCATTATCGTTCCAAGTTATATCGTAAACATTATCTACACCTTGTATGCACATTGCTAAACGTTCCAACCCATATGCCACCTCACCAGGAATCATCTTGCAGTCAATCCCTCCAACTTGCTGCATATAAGTAAGCTGTGTTACTTCCATTCCATTGCATGTAACTTCCCAACCAAGTCCTGATGCACCAACACTTGGATTTTCCCAATCATCTTCAACAAACTTAATATCATATTTTTCTGTAGATATGCCAAGAACTTTTAAGCTATCTAAATAGACGTCTTGTAAATTATTACCAGATGGTTTTATTATAACTTGATATTGGTGATGTTGATACAAGCGATTAGGATTATCACTATAGCGCCCATCTGCTGGCCTAATTACTGGTTGTAAATATGCAATTCTTGTTGGTTTTGTATCAATTGCAGACATAATTGTTGCAGGATGTAATGTACCAGCACCAATTTCAGATGTGTATGGGTGAAGTATAACACAGCCTTCACCAGCCCAAAAATCTTGCAACTCCTTTATTATACTTTGTAAGTTCACATAAACTGTCACTTTTTATACTAAATATATAAATAAATAAGTACTATTCAATATTTATCTTTTTTGCAGCACTATGTAAATAATCACCTAAAACTGCTGAACTTTCTCTCACATACTGAATTATGCTTTTATTCAGGACAATTGCATCATGCATGGTTAAATCGCAGAATATAAATGCTGTTAAATACAGTAAAATCACTGCATAAAATGTGTGAAAAATCCCCTCAAATGTAATTGACATTGCATTATTATAGCTGAGTTGTATTGAACTTATTGGCCATGGTTTTATCACTTCTACGACATTAAAAAATACGTAAGGTATCATAAGAAAAAAGAAAAAGTGCACAAAATCATTAAACCAAAATGGGCATTGAAACATCTGCTTACATATATTCCCATAGAGTTTACTTACAGCATAATAAATTGACATTATTGCTGGCATTGAAAGTGCTACAGTCAGTACTTGCCCTGACGCTATTTGTATTACTATCTCTTCACCACTGTTTGCTGAAGGGTCTTGAGCATGAAAAATAAATATTCCAATTAATTGCATTACTAACATAACTATTGCCAATTTTGTAAAAACAGCAGCTACAACTATTCCTGAGTCTGGCATTTTATATAGTAAGTATTCGCCTCCATATGTAAGAATTAATATAACATCGACAATAAATAATATTAAAAAAGAAGACCAATAGCTCTGCCAACTTGGTAAATATCCTATTCCTAAAAGAGAGCTTACTGTTTTGGCAGGAAAAACCCTACCTAGCATCTTTCCCAAAAATTTAAAAAAAATCCCCATGTTCTAAGTAACACTTGGTTTATATTGTTTATAATACTGTATTGTAACGGACTTATCAACAACTTAAAACATGTATTGAAAGATTTTAGGTAACATGCAGCAACAGTAGAAGAACGTGCGCCAAAAATTTAATAATTTTATAGGGCTTATGCACTTAAATTTTTTGCAATATCAAGTGCAGCGTAAGTGAATATTGCACTTGCACCCGCACGTTTGAAACCAATCAAAGACTCATAAATCACCTTGTCATAATCTAGCCAGCTATTATTTGCAGCAGCTTTTATCATTGCGTACTCACCGCTTACTTGGTAAGCAAAAATCGGAAAATTAAACTTATCACTTGCTGTTTTGATAATATCTAAATATGGCATACCTGGTTTAATCATAATAAAGTCTGCACCTTCATTTATATCCATTTCAATTTCGCACATTGCTTCGCGCGCATTTTTATAATCCATTTGATAACCACTTTTGTCTATAGAATGTGATAGCCCACACGAACCAACGACTTGCCTGAATGGAGCATAGAAGCTAGAGCAGTATTTCACTGCATAAGATAATATTAATACGTCTTGAAAGTTGTTATCATCTAATGATTTTCTGATTCTTCCTATTCTACCATCCATCATATCAGAAGGAGCAACTATATCACATCCTGCTTTCGCTAAAGCAAACGCTTGCTTACACAGCACTGATATAGTTTCATCGTTTTCTACATCCATCTGATTATCTTTTAAAATGCCGTCATGGCCGTGAATAGTGTATGGATCCAATGCAACGTCTGCAATAATACCAATTTCAGGTACCTTTAATTTTACAGCACAAATTGCTCTGCAGATTAAGTTGTCAGAATTATATGCTTCCTCAGCGTTTTCAGATTTTAGTTTACTATCAACTACAGGAAAAATTGCAACAGCATTAATCCCTAAATCTTTAGCTTCCTTAACTATAGACACTAATCCATCTATTGAATAACACTTTACGCCTGGTAAGCCAGAAATTGGTTCAGTTGTTTCTTCTCTGTCATGAACAAACAGAGGAAGAACCAGATCATTTACTGATAAACTATTTTCACTTGTTAAATTGCGAACCCATTTGCTCGAGCGCCTGCGTCTTAATCTTGTATTTGGGAAATTAAACATTGGATCCGGGCAAATTCTCAGTAAAGAGCAACACCCCTGAAATGAGTATCACCCAAAACACTGATATTGGTAAAAATACTTTCCAACCAAGGCG
>NZ_AWUH01000059.1:0-1620 GCF_000689175.1 Wolbachia endosymbiont of Glossina morsitans morsitans
TTTTTTGTTGGCTGCAAACTAAACAACGACTCAACTTTCTTGACAATTTTCTGTATGGTAGCTGCATCTTCTAGCACTTCAAAAACACCAGGTACAAATACTTTTGGTTTAGCAAGCAATTTATTTTTCTTGTTTACAACTGCTGTTACCACAATAACTCCGGCATCTCTCATTCTTTTACGCATTTTTATAACACTGCTCTCCGGATGACGTAGCAACATACCATCAATACCAAAGTAGTCAACATCAATTGAATCAACCTTTTCTCCGTTCTCCAAATTAACAATATCACCTGGTGCAATCATTATTGCTTTTGCCACACCGCACTCTTTAGCAAATTTTACATGTGCATGCGTGTGAATATATTCGCCGTGAACTGGAATAGACATCTTCGGTTTTATTAAAGAATACATTTCCTTTAGCTCTTCTCTTGTTGGATGCCCAGAAGCATGAACATGCTCTGTTTTTTCAGTAATAACTTCTACCCCCATCTCAACAAAGGCATTGAGCATGTTGTGCGCACGAGTTTCATTTCCAGGAATGATTTTTGACGAAAAGATCATGGTATCACCTTGCTGCATTTTAAATGCTTGATGACTCTTAGCAGCAAGTCTTGCGGTAGCTGCCAGTGGCTCACCTTGACAACCTGTGCAAAGTAGCACCAGTTCTTCCCTTGGAAAATTTACTGCTTCCTTTGCTTCAAGAAACTGAGGAGAATCAGTTAAATAACCACTATCTTGCGCAACTTTCACTATTCTCCATAAAGATCTACCAAGTAAAACTACTTTTCTATTTAGTGCTTTTGCAGCTTGGCTTATCGTTTCAATTCGTGCCACATTCGAAGCGAATAGCGAAACAGCAACTAATTTTTTAGACCGCTTTATTATGTTATAAATATTATTATAAATTTCACCTTCTGACTCAGGGTGATGCTTGCTTAATATATTGGTTGAATCGCAAATTGCTGCAAGCAGGTCACCTTTATCGCCAATTTCTTTTAGACGCTCCATATTAGAAGTTAATCCAACAACAGGTTTTGGATCAAATTTCCAGTCTCCGGTATGGAGTGCACTACCCATTTCAGTGCTAATTAATATTGAATTTGCCTCAGGAATTGAATGAGTTACATTTATAAACTCGACGGTAAAAGGACCAAAATTTATGCTGCCATTTATGTCTACCTCCTTTACAGGCACTATACCTTCCAATCGAAATTCTTTTAGTTTTTCTTTAAGAAAATTAACCGTAAACTTTGTTGTATATATGGAGCACTGCAACTCTTCCCACAAGTGGGGCACTGCACCGCAGTGGTCCTCATGTGCATGCGTAATTATTATTCCAAGCAAATCATTTTTTCTTTGAACAATAAAATCCACATCAGCAATGAGCAGCTCAACACCTGGCATAGTTTCATCTGCAAAACCGATACCAAGGTCGATCATAATCCACTTGCCTTGGTAATGATATAGGCTAACGTTCATTCCGATTTTTCCTACTCCCCCAAGCGGAAGAAATAAAAACTCGTTTTTGTTTATATTCATTAATTTTAAATTATTAAAACCTGAGAATAGCAAAAACTCGGTCTTAAATAAAGAAATTATTAGCTTTTACATAGTTTTA
>NZ_AWUH01000060.1:0-3421 GCF_000689175.1 Wolbachia endosymbiont of Glossina morsitans morsitans
AAGATAAACATCATATTCGCACGAAGTACTTGACTTCACTTGTACTAAGAAGCATTTTACATATGTTGTGTGCCCGTAGCTCAGCTGGATAGAGCAACAGCCTTCTAAGCTGTGGGTCGTAGGTTCGAATCCCACCGGGCACACTCTTTTATCAATACTTTCTGTAAATCTTCAAGTACTCTGGCACCACATTTTCAATTGCTAATGGTCGAACCTTCATTGTTTCAAGGTCAACTGACTTTTCGATTGAACTATTCATCATAACTTTCACCTGATCTTGAGTAAGCATAGGGTTCGTATCTCCGGTTATTGGTTTTAACAGCATAGAAATAATTTTATTTTCTAAAAAGAAAGCTATTAACTTTGCCATTGGAAAAGATACATTGATCAACAAACACTTTCTGTTAGTAACATTCAGAATAAACTTCAATAAGCTTTTGAAAGAGTAAACCTTTGGTCCACCCATGTTATAAATTTTCTTGTCTTGCTTATTAAAACTGATAATACGATATACCACTTCAGCTAAGTCTGTTACACATATTGGCTGAAATTTAGTTGTTCCATTGCCAATTAGTGGTAAGAAAGGAAGAATAGTTGCTAATCTTGCAAATTTATTAAAGAAGTTGTCTTCTTTACCAAATACAAGGCTTGGCCTAATTATTATTGCTTTTTGAAATGCTGAAGTTACAGCTTTTTCACCTTCCAATTTACTTTTGGAATATTTTGACAACTTGCTATTTTCTATTCCCATAGCAGAAAAATGTATCATCATAGGTACATTTTTCATTTTTGCAGCTTTTGCTATCCTTTCAGCTATTTTAACGTGAACAGCGTAAAAATCGTGCTTTTTTGCTTCATATAATATTCCCACTAAGTTTATAGCTACATCACATTCTTCTATACCATCCAGAACTGATTTTTCATCAAAAAAATCGCCTTTAAATATTGATATTTGTCCTAAATTGCCACACAATTTTGAACAAGCAGCTTTTTCCTGATTACGAGTGAATATCTTTATTAAGTATCCTTCTGCTGCCAAGCGTCTTACGATGTGTTTCCCTATAAACCCCGTTCCACCAAAAATAATTACACGTTTTGTCACAATTAAAGTTCCTAATAATTTGTTACTGTAAATTAATACAATGATTTCGCTTAATATTTTATTACGAATTCCCGTACAATAAGATCCATTTTCATTCCTCGTGAGCCTTTAACTAGAATTGCGTCATTATTCTGAATAATGTTAGCTAAATCACTTTTCAATTGATTAGAATCATTAAAATGCGTGCCTCTTATATTATCTGGCAAAAGCTCATGCAATTCTAACATAAATTTACCAACTGTATAAACTTTATCTATATTATTTTCTGTGATAATCTTAACCAAATCTGTATGAAACTCTATGCTTTCATCACCAAGTTCCAACATATCACCAAGCAAAGCTACTTTTCTCTGATTAGAATATGTACTCAAAGTTTTTATCGCAGTTTTCATCGAAGCAGGGCTGGCGTTATAGGAGTCATCAATTAAATGTATATATTTTCTATTGTATTTGACCTTATGAATATTGCCTCTACCTTTCGCTACACTAAAATTCTTAAGTGCAAGTGGTAATTTTGATAAATCAAGTCCGAGGCTTTGCACAACTGCTGCAACAGCAAGTAGCGAATAAGCAAAATGCTCACCTTGTACACGTAAATTACAGTTTATAATTTGATTATCACTCAGCCTGATTTTTAAACTTAATCTATTAGCAACTCGGTTTGATGTCATTCCTGCGCGTGACGCTGGAATCCAGTCTTTATCATACAACCGTCTGATATGCTCATTTGCAATTGAACTTCCTGGATCCAAGTAGTCAAGCACTGGGATGACAGAAGATAGTGCTGAAATGACAGAAGATTCATCGTTTCTTATTAAGTTTAGTAAACAAACTTCAGCATTTTTATCTTTACCGAAGCTTATTACATTTCTATTGGCGTGTGATGAGAGATAATCATAATATTTATTATCTCTGCTTAAAACCAAAGTACCGTTATTTTTCATACCATACAGAATTTCTAATTTCGCCTGTGCAACGTCAAATAGTGATGAAAAATTTTCAGTATGTGCAGGTTCGATGTTGGTAATAACTGCAATATTCGGATTACTAATTTTTGATAATTCTTTTATTTCACCAGCTTTATTCATTCCCATTTCAAGAATTAAGTACTGGCAGTTTTTTGGAGCTTTCAGAATTGTCAAAGGCAATCCTATATTATTATTTAAGTTACCTTCGTTTGCATGGGACACCCCATATTGCGATAAAACAGTATGCAGCATATCCTTTGTAGTGGTTTTCCCGACACTGCCTGTAACTGCAATAACTTTAGCATCAATAAGAACATTTCTAATGTAGTATGATGCCATATCGTGCAAAGCTTTCAGGGTATCTTGTACAATCATGAGAGGGAAACTTTTATATTTACCCTCACTCACTATTGCAGCGACAGCCCCTTTTAAAAACGCTTCATGCAAAAAATTATGGCCATCAAAATTCTTTCCCTTGAGGGCAATAAATAAATCACCTTTTTTTATGCTTCTTGTGTCCGTTGAAATATTTGAGCTATGTATCCAATTACAACCATTTACGTCTCTTCCGCCAGTTGCATCAATGATATTATTTGTGTTCCATTTAAACATAATTTAGAGTATTCTTTATAATAAATTGAACAATAAAAGTAGCGAAAATACTACATGTTTTAGACAATGTGCAAATAATGGTTGCAATCCCTATAATTCTATCTTATAATGGATGTAGAGGTTTAAATTTTTTCGTCTATAATTAAAATGTATTTAGTTATAGAAACTACCTTGGAGGTATGTATGGCAGAATCTATTTGGGCTAAGATAGGCGGAGCAGTTAAAACAGGTGTAGGAGCTACAGGTCGGGTGTTTGCTCTTGTGCCTAAAGCACTTATTTACCCTATAAAGAAGCCGTTTGCTTCAACGGGTGAAATGAAACGTGATGCTGCAGTTTCGTTAAAGAAAGCTGTTGGTATAGATGTACCTGAAGAAGAAAGGGAATATGATCCACCTATAGAAACCACACAGGCTAGTAAGGATCTTGGTGTACAAATAACGGAGCAAAAAAAAGGGATAGGAAAGGTAAGTTTTTTAGTGTCAAGAACTCTGACGGGAGATATACCTTATTTGAATGATGGACAATTGAATAAAATAAAAGCACTAAAAAGTGAGTATTCAAACATCACTATACATAGAGAAGAAAATAAAATTGTAATTGAAGTTGATGTTAAAAAAATAATTGAAGACATTAAAACTGACTCTAAAAATAAAGGGAAGAGTCCAGAGGAGATAAAAAAGCTTGCTATTGAAGAAATTAAACAAAAAAGTTGACGGTAACCTTAAAGATCTAGCAAAA